>CAMZIK010000010.1 GCA_947307175.1 uncultured Clostridia bacterium | reverse complement strand
GCACAAAGGTCGCTGTCACCACAAACGAATATGCGACGGACAAGCGCGCCGCCGCCGCGGTAAATTCTGATTTATTCTTTATGCAGTATCTTTTTAATGCCTTTTGAAAGATATGAAAGTCCCCATTTTACGCTGTCAAAATACAGAACGACCAGCAGCGCAACACAAGCAACATAGCCGACTACCGTAAGGATGCCGAACTTGAAAAAAGTGTTGTAAAAGCTGAACAGCACCGCTGCGAAAGTGAGAATGTAGAACCGTCCGAGTTTGAAATCAACATAGAAATATCTGTTTGAAAGCACAGTCCTGAGCGTAAAGAAAACTATGTACGAAATTCCCGTCGAGATCGCCGCTCCCTTGCAGCCAAGCCGTGGAACAAGGATTATGTTTCCAATAATGTTCGTAGCGCAGGCTCCAGCCGAAACAACTATCTGCATCATGCTCTTTTTCTTGAAAACAAGCCCGTTCACCGTAGTCTCCGAGATAGTGTACATTATCGGGTTGAAACACAAAAAGGGAAGTATCATCGCAGCTTCACGGTATTTTGAGCCGAGCAGATAAACGAAAATGTCCTTGAAAAGTATCAGCGAAAGCCCGATGAAAAACATTACTATCGTGATGAGCTGATTTCCTTTCTGGTAGAAGGTTTTGTCCTCAGGGTCTTTTGTGTAATGCTCCACCGACATAGGCTGCCACAGCGTGTTGAATGTGGTCTGAATGATCGCAAAAACGTTTACAAGCGTCATCGCAGATGTGTAAACGCCGACTTCGCTGTCCGTGCGGTAGATGTCAAGCGAGATCTTGTCTATCGCTGAAAACAAAGTTGCAAGCCCCATAGAAAGAATGTACGGATAGCCGTACCGCATAAGCTCTTTTTTTGTAGTCTGGCAGCTGTCCTCGCCTTTCTTTGAAAGCCTCCACAGTTTTTTGTTTGCAGTCACGCTTGTAAACAGGCAGACAAAAGAAGCAATAGTTGTTGAGATCACAAGCGCCATAACATGGTCATGCTTGAACAGGAATATCAGCGGGAATACAGCCCCAAGATACATCAGCTTGTGAATGATGTTCAGAAGTGAGTAAAGCTTGCTCTTGTATTCAAGCCTTACGAGCAGCAGACTGAAACGGTAGATAAGCTGAAACAGCGTAAAAATACAAAGTATCCCCATTATCAGCGGATCAAACTTGAACTTAACGATGCCTGATAGCGACAGGAACATCACGATACCGCTGACAGCAAGACAGCATATTATCGGTATCAGTACGCATTTTGACAGCAGTGATCTTTTATAATCATCAGTGTCCTTTTCATAGTAGTATCTTACCAGCGCCTGATCCAGTCCTATGCACAAAACCATTACGGCAATACTCGAATACATATTGAATATCGAGTATTTACCATTGTCTGTCGGGTCAACAAGTCTCGTGATTATCGGCTCAGTGAGCAGACCGAGCAGCATATTGATGACCGTACCGCCGCCAATTATAGTAAAATGCTTTAAAAAGCTCTGTTTCTTTTCCATCAGATTTCTTCTTTCAACGTAGTGTGTACATACAGATATATAATACTACATTAATCCCCTAAAGTCAACTTTTTTACGCTTTTTCGGAATTATGCACAAAAAAACAGCGCCCCGGGCAGAGCGCTGTCAGATCATTCAGAATAGTCCGTCCATTTCTTTTATCAGTTCACCAAACACTTTAAGAGCATCATTTATCGGCTTTGCAGTTGCCATATCCACACCTGCACCACGCAGCAGCGAGATAGGGTCTTTCGAGCAGCCGCCCGAAAGGAAGCCGATGTAGTCATTTACCGCAGGCTCACCCTCTGCAAGTATCCTTGAAGAAAGTGCAATAGCCGCTGCAATACCCGTAGCATACTGATAAACATAGTAGTCATAGTAAAAATGAGGTATGCGAGCCCATTCAAGGCTTATCTGCTCGTCAAGAACGATCCCGTCGCCAAAATACAGCTTGTTGAGTTCTCCGTATATTTCACAGAGTGTATCAGCAGTCAGGCTCTCGCCCTGTGCAACAAGCTCATTTATCTTCAGCTCAAACTCTGCAAACATCGTCTGTCTGTAAAGTGTCGTTCTGAACATTTCAAGGAAGTAGTTGATAAGATAAGCTTTTTCTTTCTTGTCCGAAGCATTTTTCAGCAGGTATCTCATAAGCAGCGCCTCGTTGCAGGTCGAAGCCACCTCTGCAACAAAAATAGAGTAGTCGCTGTAACAAACAGGCTGAGTCTTGTTTGAAAGATACGAGTGAACAGCGTGACCCATCTCGTGAACGAGAGTGAACATGCAGTTGAGAGTGTCCTTGTGGTTGAGCAGCACATACGGATGGACCCTTGCTCCTGCCGAGTAAGCACCGCTTGTCTTGCCGACATTTTCGTAAACATCTATCCAGCGGTTCTCGAAACCTTCTCTTATGATCTTAAGATAATCCTCTCCCATAGGTTCGAGCGCTATGAGAACAGTCTCCTTTGCCTGCTCAAATGTTATATTCATATCAAAATCGCTGACAACAGGAGTATAAAGGTCGTAGAAATGAAGCTCGTCCAGTCCCAGCAGCTTTTTGCGCAGCGCAACATAATCATACATATACTGCATATTGTCATGCACCGCACTTATCAGATTATGATAAACCTCTGTCGGTATCTCGTTTGCTGAAAGGGAAGCCTCAAGGCTGGAGGAATAATTCCTTGCCTTTGCATAGAAATTGACTGTTTTTATCTGAGCGCCGAGCGTAGCCGCACAGGTGTTCTTGAAGCTGTCATATGTCGAATACATCGACTCAAAAGCCGACTTTCTGAGATCTCTGTCTGTCGATTGTACAAGCGGTATATAGGTCGAATGAGTCACCTGATGCGTTTTGCCGTCCTTGTCTGCCGCATCTGGAAATCTTAGGTCAGCATCAGAGAACATTGAGAAGATGTTTTCAGGGGAGTCGCCCATTTCCGATGTCAGTGCAAGTATCTTTTCCTCAGCCTCCGAGAGAACGTGTTCTTTTTTGCTGCGGACAAGCTCCAGCTTCCTTCTGTAAAGCTCCAGCTCTTTTTTTTGAGCAAACATCGCATCGAGCCTGTCCTGCTCAATACTTATAAGTTCAGGAGTTTCAAAGCTTCCGGCTGAATTTATCTGCATAAATGCGTTCATAGCCAGACCTATCATGTTCTGATATTTTGCAATCGTTGTGTCCTCATCGCTTTTTCTCTGAGCATAGTTGATAAGGCTGTCACCGAGTACGGCTATCTCATCACAGACCTGAAAATACTCAAAAAGCACATCTGCGCTCTCTGATAGCCTTCCCTTGAATGTCGGTAGCTTTTCGATATATCCTTTCAGCTTTTCAAGATCCTTGCTCCACAGTTCGTCTGTCGCATATATGTCATTGATAGCCCATTTGAACTTTTCATCGACTTCGTTTCTCTTTGGTGTTCGCTTTTCTTCACTCATATTATTTTTCTCCGTTTCTGCAATATGATAGTACTATTATACCACAAATCGTTTGTCATAGCAAGTAAAAAGAGGTCAATGTTTTTTCATTGACCTCTGTATTTCTTAAAGGAACAGTCTTGGGTTGACTGCAACGTTGTTGACTCTTACCTCAAAGTGCAGGTGAGCGCCTGTTGACCAGCCTGTTGAACCGACCTGTCCGATAACGTCGCCGGTATTGACATACTGTCCTACCTTAACGCTAACGTTAGTCTGATGACCGTACAAAGTCCACAATCCGTTGCCGTGGTCAATGATGCAGTATCTTCCGTATCCGCCGCCGCAGCCGCACGAACCGTTTTTGCCCCAGTTATGCGGGCAGAGGTTTTCAACACGGATGACTGTACCCGATGCTGCTGCGGTGATAGTTGCTCCGTTGATACCAGCGGACCAGATGTCTATACCGTTATGGTTTGTTCCCCAGCGTGGACCGAACTCAGAAGAAACACCGTAGAATCCAGGTACCGGCCATGCCAGCTTTCCGTCGCTTGGCGTAGGTGTCGGAGTAGGAGTTGGTGTAGGAGTCGGAGTAGGTGTCGGAGTTGGCGTCGGCGTAGGTGTCGGAGTAGGATCCTCCTGCTGACGTTTTCTTTCCTCTTCCTGTCTCTTGCGTTCTTCTTCCTCCTGCCTCTTGCGTTCCTCTTCTTCTTTTCTGAGGCGTTCCTGTTCTTCCTTCTCCTGAATAGCCTTACGTTCTTCGTACAGCTTTTTCAGTTCTTCCTCGAAGGTGTTCTGTTTTTTCTGAACATTCTGCTTGTTATCTTCGTAGTATTTTTTCTGCTTTTCAAGGTTCTGTACGATCTCTTTGCTCTTATTCATAAGCTCCTGGAGCTTTGAACGCTGAGCTTCATGATTTTTCTGCTGATCTTCGAGCTTTTTCTTGTTCTCCTCAAGGTTTGCTTTCTTGCCTTCAAGTTCCTTCTTGTCGGCTTCAAACTGAGTCATGAGCGAGATAAGATTGTCTATCATATTATTGTCATGGTCAGCAACTCTCTTGACAAGCTCCATTTTCATAAGCATATCGTAGAAGTCAGTAGCTCCTGCGATAAGGCTCGAATACGAATCGTCGCCGACTATGTACAAAGCACGAAGTCTCTTTTTGAACTCCTCCGTACCTGTATCTATCTCTTCACGCTTTTTAATGATCTCAAGCTCACTTTTTTCTATGTCAGTCGTAAGTTCCGAGATCTGACCGTTAAGATCCTTTATAGAGTTTTCGAGAGCCAGAATAGTTTTCTGCACAGTCTCTATCTGCTTTGTGATAGCTTTCTGGTTTTCTTCTTCTTTGTCTATGTCGCCCTGTGTCGCTTTGATCTGGTCATCGAGGTCAGTCTGCTGCTTCATCAGATCCTCGATCTGTTTCTGAGCCTCAGAGATCTCGTTTTCATTCTGCTGTGCTTCTTCGCTTATAGCCGAGACCTGCGTTGCATTGGAGCCGCTGCCTGAGCTGTAAACCATAAGGGAAAGACACATAGTCACAGAAAGCGCACAAGCCATACATCTTTTGAAAAAAGAAATTCTTCTCACATTGATCCTCCGAAATATACAAAAAATAGGGGCAGATCAGGCAAATGCCCAAACTGCCGCCTGATAGTTATTAAACCTTCAAATGCTTTCCTGTGCTTATCGAAGTACCGATAGCGCCTATAAAAGCACCTGCTACAAGATACGAAACCGTAACGGGCAGGAGCATCGAATCGAACGAATAGATGTTGTTAAGACCGAATACACCGAACAGTTTGTAGTCACTGGTCAGAATGTTGTAAACACCCTCATAAGCGAATTTTGTTATCAGCAGGGCACAGCCCGAAGCGAGCAGACCAACCACCATACCTTCGATAAAGAAAGGAATTCTGATGAAGCTGTTGGTAGC
This sequence comes from uncultured Clostridia bacterium, assembly GCA_947307175.1. GTDB lineage: Bacteria > Bacillota > Clostridia > Oscillospirales > Ruminococcaceae > Hominimerdicola. The sequence goes on along the minus strand of CAMZIK010000010.1, from coordinate 39,184 downwards.
GCCGACATACTTCATGATATTGATCTCTTTGCGCCTTGCAAAAACGCTTGCTCTTGTAGTATTTGAAATAATGATAAGTGATACCAGGACAAGTGCCAGAACTATTGCGATAGCAACGATGAAGAAAATCCTTCTGAAGCTGATAAGAATATCTGCAAACTCCGTAGGAGACTGCACCGACTCAACGCCTTCAAAAGTGCCGATCTGAGCAGTGGTATCATTCATTTTCTGAATATCCTTGATCTTGAGCCTGAAAACATCAGGAAGCGGATTGTCCTCGACATACTTCAAGAAATAATCTCTCTGTGCCTCGGTCATCTTGTCCATCATATCTTTCAGTGCTTCGTCACGGCTGTAAAGTCTGAGATCACTGACGTTAGGAATATCCTCGATCTTAGTCTGCAGGTCGCTTATCGAATCTTTGGAGACATCGTCCTTGACAACAACAACGACTTCGCTCTTTTCTTCGATATTGCCTATGACCTTGTCAAGGTTAATAGAAACCAGTATTGCAAAGCCTACCATGATAAGTGAAACGAGGAGGATACAGAATGATGCGAATGTCATCATTTTGTTTTTCCAGATTCCTTTGAAACCCTGACGAATCAGGTAATTAAAACTGCTAATTTTCATTGGAACCTCCTATTACCTCGTCGAACTGTATACTTCCCTTGTTGATATTGATGATGCGTCCTCCGAAGTAACGCACGAGGTCATGCTCATGAGTTACCATAAGTATAGTAGTACCGCATTCATTGATACCTTTGAGAAGCTCGACGATCTCATAAGAGAGTTCGGGATCTATATTACCCGTAGGCTCGTCCGCAATAATAAGCTGCGGGTCGTTGACAAGAGCTCTTGCCAGCGCCACACGCTGCTGCTCACCGCCCGAAAGCTCGGTAGGGTAGCTCTTAGCTTTCTTTGAAAGTCCGACAAGGCTTATAACATATGGAACTCTGCTTCTGATATACTTTGCAGGTGCATCGATAACACGCAGTACAAAAGCGATATTCTCATATACCGTCATTGTCGGGATAAGTCTGAAGTCCTGGAAAACGACACCGATGGTACGTCTGAGCGCAGGAACTTTCTTTCTTCTTAATTTTCTCAGGTTGAATCCGTTGACCAATACCGTGCCAGTTGAGGCATCTATCTCTTTAAGTATCAGTTTGATAAGGGTGGATTTACCTGCACCTGAAGGACCTACAACAAAAGCAAAATCTCCGTCGTTGATCTTCAGATTGACTTTGTTTAATGCGTCCACTCCGCTTGAGTATGTAACGGACACATCTCTGAACTCTACCAAATTTTTACACCGCCTTAGAATAGCGCCGAAGGGAAATGAAATAGTCAGATCAGAACTTGACCGGATTAGCGGCAAGATACTTCTTGACCATAAGAGCTATCTTGAAGATGATAGCATGGTCAAACTCTCTGAGGTCAAGTCCCGTCAGCTTTTTGATTTTTTCAAGTCTGTACACAAGAGTATTTCTGTGTACGAAAAGTTTTCTTGAAGTCTCTGAAACGTTGAGGTTGTTCTCAAAGAACTTCTGGATAGTGAACAGAGTTTCGTGATCCAGAGATTCTATCGAACCCTTCTTGAAGACTTCTCTGAGGAAAGTTTCGCAAAGTGTAGTAGGAAGGTGATAGATAAGCCTTGCGATACCGAGATTATCGTATGAAACGATATTCTTGTCAGTATCGAATACCTTGCCGACTTCAAGAGCGATCTGAGCTTCCTTGAAACTTCTTGCAAGGTCACGCACGCCAAGGATCACCGTACCGATACCGACATTCACACGGGTATAGAACTCGCTTGAAAGAGTATCCGAGATAGATCTGGCAAGCTTTTCAAGATCCTTTGATTCAACACCGCTTGAAACTTCCTTAACAAGAACGATGTCTGATTCAGTGATGTTGAAGACAAAATCCTTGTTCTTGTCAGGGAACAGGTTCTGGATAACATCATAAGCCGGAACATCGTTTGAAGAAACGATCCTTATAAGCAGAACGACACGGTAGATATCGCTGCTGAAATGAAGCTCACGAGCCTTTACGTGAACATCACCTGGGAGAACATTGTCAAGCACGACATTTTTGATAAAGTTGTTTCTGTCATACTTCTCATCGTAATACTGTTTGATGCTTGAAAGAGTGATCGCAAGGATACTTGCATACTTTGCAGCCACCTCGTCTGTACCCTCAACAAAAACAGCATAGTCCGGCTTCATATGAGCGCCGAACGGCTTGTAGGTATAACCGTCACGTACAAAGACATCGTGGGATTCGCCTAAGTCAAGAGACACGAATTCATTTGTAGTACCGATCTGAGCGAGTTCGGAACAGGCAATGATAGTAGCAGTTTCGTCAATAACACCGATCACACAATCAATGGTATCACGCATCTGGTGTACAACACTCTGAAATAATCTGTTTGACATAGTTTTTCTCCTCTACTTGCATTTTAATATTTGTATTGTTAAATTGCTGAATGATAGATATACAAACCAGCACAGTTTTGTAACATAACACTATTATAACAAAACAAAAACCATTTTGCAAGTGCTATATAGTAAAAATGTGCAAAAAAGTTTGTGAAAAATGACAAACAGCCTGCAAGTCTGATCAGATATTACAAATTGTAACACATTCAGCAGTTCTTTGTGTGAATATTCTGTTAAAAGCAAGCCTCTAAAGTGATTTCAAGTATAATTTAACGCCGATTTGCGCCAATTTTCGTAACCGTTTTGTAATTATTAAAATTTTTGTGAACTTTGACGAATTTCTCCCTTGAAATATGTGCAAATGTATGCTATATTAGAAGCAAGAAGCAAGAAGTGAGGAGCAAGAATCTCGGATTATAGGAGCGATCATATGCAAAAGCTAATAGAAACAGGAAAGATAGTATCGGTGTTCGGCATAAAGGGTGAAGTCAAGGTGCAGCCGTGGTGTGATGACCCGCAGCTGCTCTGCGAGCTTGAAACGCTTTACTATAAAAGCGGAACACCTGTTGAAATTGAACATGCAAGGGTCGCAAAGAATATAGTAGTAATGAAGATAAAAGGCGTGGATACCGCAAATGACGCCAATAAGCTGCGCAACCGTGTCCTGTATCTTGACAGAGACGATGTCGAACTTGAAGAAGGCTCATATTTTATACAGGATCTTATCGGACTTACTGTTAAAGATGCAGATTCGGGAAGGGAATACGGCACGATAACCGATGTTTCACAGACAGGAGCAAACGATGTGTACCATATAAAAGCTCCCGACGGCAAAATGTATTATATCCCTGCGATCAAGGACGTTGTAAAGCAAACAGACATCGAGAACGGAGTAATGCTCATCACGCCTCTCGAAGGACTGTTTGAAGGCGCGGAGGAGGTCAGGGAATGATACGCATAGAGCATGCAGCGGTGTACTGTTCCGACCTTGAAGCAGCACGAGCCTTTTTTGAGAAATACTTTTCCGCCTCATCGGGAAAGATGTATCATAATACAAAAACAGGCTTCCGTTCTTACTTTCTCTCATTTGACGACGGCGCAAGACTGGAGATAATGTCCAAAGGCACCGTTTCGCAAAAGCAGCTGCCAGATTCGCTTGGCTTTGCTCATATTGCTTTCAGCCTCGGCAGCGCCGAAAAGGTCGACAGTCTTACAGAAATACTTAAAAATGACGGCTATAAAGTCATCAGCGGACCGAGAACGACAGGCGACGGATATTATGAAAGCTGTATCGAGGATGCCGAAGGCAACAGGATAGAGCTTACAGTATAAAACGATAAAGGAATTTTGAAATGAACATTGATATAGCAACGCTTTTCCCCGAAATGCTTGAGAATTATCTTTCCCAGAGCATTGTCGGCAGAGCAAGAGACAAGGGCATTTTCATGGTAAAATGCCATAATATCAGAGACTATACGCTTGATAAGCACCGCAGGGTAGACGACACCCCATATAGTGAACGCCAGGGAATGCTTATGCAGTGCGAACCTGTGTACAACTGTTTCAAGGCGGTCACCGAGGGCAGAAAACCGCATGTTATCTATATGTCCCCGCAGGGAAAAACGCTTACCCAGCAGCGTGCAAAAGAGCTTTCACAGCTTGATGATATATTTATCCTCTGCGGTCATTACGAGGGCGTAGATGAAAGAGTGATAGATGAGATAGTTGACGAGGAAATATCTATCGGCGACTATGTGCTTACAGGCGGAGAGCTTCCTGCGCTGGTGCTGGTGGACAGCGTCGTGAGAATGCTTGAAGGAACATTGTCCAAAGCTGACTGCTACGAGGACGAAAGCCATTATAACGGGCTACTGGAGTATCCTCAGTATACCAGACCGGAGATATGGCACGACAAACAGGTGCCTGAAGTCCTGCTTTCCGGTCATCACGCAAACATACAGAAATGGCGGCATGAGCAGGCGCTGCTGACTACACAGAAAAAACGTCCCGAGCTGCTTGAAAAAATACAGCTTTCAGATGAAGATTTAGCAATATTACACAAAAACAAAGGGGTATGATTCAATAAAATCTGAACTTTTTGTGTAGAGTTGACAAAGATGTTAAGAACTTTTGTCCGTTTTGACTTTATAAGCCTTGATTTTTGTACAAGAGTAACAAAATAGAGCCTCTTAGTTGACTCAATATAGTTAAACACTACAAAAATATCGCAAAAACATACTGTTTGTCTAATTTTTGTGTTGACGAATCGCCAATTTGAGAGTATAATACAATATATCAGGTGAAAGGGATATGTTAACCTGTAAATGTTGTGTTTAGATTAAAAAAGTTAATAATGAAATGGAGAGATTATCATGTTCGTTAAAGACGTTGTTGTTCAGAATCAGGTAGGTCTTCACGCTCGTCCTGCAACCTTCTTTATCCAGAAAGCTAACGAGTTCAAGTCTTCTATCTGGATCGAGAAAGAGGAGAGAAGAGTTAACGCAAAGAGCCTTCTGGGTATCCTTTCTCTTGGTATCGTAGGCGGCACTACCATCAGGATCATTGCTGACGGTGCTGACGAAGAAGATGCTGTTAAGGGTCTTGTTGATCTTGTAGACAGCGGTTTTGCTGAGGACGCTCGCTAATTAAGAGTTATTGACAGATAATAAAGGGCTTGCTTTTGGCAAGCCTTTTTGTTGTGCAGTATTTTTGCATAAAGGCGCAAAAAAAGAGCCCGCAAAAAGCGAGCCCTTTGATCGACAATAGGAATTAGTCCTTGTCAACGTCCTCAACAGCGTCCTCAACCTTGTCGAGGTCAGCCTCAACGTCATCTGTGGTTGTGCAATCTGCGCAATCGCAGCAATCATCAAAATCATCATCGAGGTCTTCGTAATCGTAGTCCTCAAGCTCCTTGTGCTTCTTGAAAGCCAGGAAAGCTGCAACAGCAACAGCAACTGCACCTACAACTGCGAGAATCTTGAAAATAGTGGACATAATAAACACTCCTTTGAATTAATTTCTAACAATTAATTAGATTACATACAGTATAACACATTCACCGCAAAAAATCAAGCACTTTTTGTTCATTTCTTGCAAATTGTATATATTTTTTAAAACCTTTTGGTTTGTTTTACTAAATACTACATGTTTCCCGTAAGGTTCATAACTATGCTCAGAGCAGCAAGAGGCGCTGTTTCGCAGCGCAGGATACGGTTTCCAAGACCTGTAGCGACCGCACCCTTTGAAACGCAAAGCTCAACCTCTGATTTTTCAAATCCGCCTTCGCTGCCGATAAAGATACCAATACTTGAATCAGCCTTTAGACCTGCTTGTGAAAGATTTATCCCGCCGCATTCATAGCAGATGATAGGGAAGTCGTTCTCTGCCAGCATATCTGCTGCTTCTTCAAAACTTATCAGTTCAGTGACCTGCGGAACTATCCCGCGCCCTGACTGTTTTGCTGCCTCAAGAGCTATCCTGTTCAGACGTTCAAGCTTTTTTTCAAAGCTCTTTCTGTCAGGTCTTGCTACGCATCTTGAAGTCAGAACAGGGCATATCTTAGTGACCCCAAGTTCGACTGCTTTCTGAACGATAGTGTCAAGCTTATCACCTTTAGGCACCGCCTGAAAGAGCGTAACATTCACATTTGGCTCATTTCTGCTGATTTCCGAGGAAATAATATTGCAGATAACACTTTCATCCGAGATGCTCCCAATGCTGCATACGTATTCCGTACCTTCGCAGCAGACGATGATCTCATCACCGATACGCATTCTCAGGCTCCTTCCGATGTGTACGGAGTCAGGTTTTTCAATAGTAACTGCTGTTTCTGTTATCTGTTGTTTATTTACAAAAAATCGTGGCATATTTACCTCCACTGTAAAATATTAAAAAATATAACTGCGAAAAGGTTTTCTACAAAAATAGTATAACATAGTTTAACACTAAATTCAACAAAATTCATACAACGCACTATAAGAATTAATATCACGTTCATATTAATAAGCTATTATATTAACAAGGAAAACGAAAGGGTTTTCCGAACCAACAACGGTATGATGGCTTTTACCCCAGGCCTTCATATATTTGGTTGTAGATTTATCTACAACTTCTCCCCTATAATTTTTTATTTTTTGGCTCCCACTTAACTTCGTGGGAGTTTTTTTTGTCCGCAGCGGCGGTCCGCTTGTCACTCGCCTTTACTGTTGATGTGAACCGTCATCAGTATGGCTCGTGGCAGGACACGGTTATGACCTGTTATTCTGTCGCCGGAGCGCCGGTTCGCTTGTCCGTCGCCCACAACATAGATATGAATTTTATTTTTTCCCGGCTCCGGGCACAACAGAGTCGGGAAATATTCATATTTAGCGCCAATCCGCTTGTCCGTCTGCAAACTCAAACAGAAAAACAAAGAGGTAAGACCTGATGTCCTACCTCTTTTTTTCATATTAAAGCTTTGTAACGCCGATAGTGACCTTTTCGCCGTTGATATCCCATTCCTTGGAGTTCTCAGCTGTCTCGCCGTATTTTATCTCCTCAGCAAGAACATCGTGGCTAATCTGTTCGGAATTCTTCTTGACAAGCTCTGCAAGCTTTTCGTTTCCGCTGATAGAAACATTGATGTGATCCATAACTTCAAATCCTGATTCTTTACGCATCGTCTGGATCTTGCTGGTTATTTCTCTTACAAAGCCTTCCTCAACAAGCTCCTCAGTAAGGGTTGTGCTAAGAGCTACTGTTACCTTGCCTTCTGTAAGAGTGAAGAAGCCTTCTTTCTGTTGTGATTCGATAAGCAGGTCTTCCTTTGCAAGCGTGATCTCGCCTGTTGAAATAGTCATCTTCATGAAGCCCGTGCTGTCAAGCTCAGCCATAGCCTTGTGACCGTCAAGCTCTGCAAGATTGTTCCTGATCTCGCCGAGGTTCTTTCCGAACTTTGGTCCGAGAGTTTTGAGCTGCGGCTTGAACTTGTAGTCGATATAAGATGAAGCGTCCTGTGTAAAGACAACTTCCTTTACATTAAGCTCGTCTCTGATTATGTCGGTGTAGAAGCTGTCAAGTACGTGGTCTGCACACACATACATAACACTCAGAGGCTGTCTGTTCTTGAGGTTTGAGCCGTTTCTTGCGCTTCTGCCCAGAACAACTATGTCAAGCACCTCGTCCATATCGCTTTCAAGCTGCTTGTCGATCATCTTTTCATCGACCTCAGGGTACAGGCAAAGGTGAATGCTCTCCGGAGCGTCTTTGTCAACGCTCTTTACAAGGTTCTGATAGATCTCCTCAGTGATGAACGGAACCATCGGAGCAGCGACTTTGCAAAGGTTCACAAGAGCAGTGTACAGCGTCATGTAAGCATTTATCTTGTCCTGGCTCATTCCCTGTGCCCAGTATCTTTCACGTCCTCGTCTTACATACCAGTTGGACAGGTCGTCAACGAAGTCCTGCATAGCCTTTGCAGCCTCAGGTATCCTGTAATTTGCAAGGTTCTCGTCAGCAGCAGCTATCATAGAGTTCATCTTTGAAAGTATCCACTTGTCCATAACCGATAGCTTGTCATATTCGATCTTGTACTGTGTCGGGTCAAACTTGTCGATGTCAGCGTAGAGGATATAGAACGCATAAGTGTTCCACAGCGTTCCCATAAACTTTCTCTGACCTTCTGTAACTACTTTTCCGTGGAACTTGTTCGGCAGCCAAGGAGCAGAGTTTGTGTAGAAATACCATCTTATAGCGTCAGCGCCGTAGGTCTGGAGAGCTTCCATCGGGTCAACAGCGTTGCCCTTTGATTTTGACATCTTCTGTCCGTTCTCGTCCTGAACAAGACCAAGCACGATAACGTTCTTGTACGGAGCCTTGTCAAAAATAAGCGTTGAGATAGCCAGCAGCGAGTAGAACCAGCCTCTTGTCTGGTCAACAGCCTCTGAAATGAAGTCAGCAGGGAACTGGCTCTCGAAAAGCTCCTTGTTCTCAAACGGATAGTGGTGCTGAGCGAAAGGCATAGCACCCGAATCGAACCAGCAGTCGATAACTTCATTTACACGCTTCATCTGCTTTCCGCACTTAGGACACTTGATAGTAACAGCGTCGATGTACGGCCTGTGAAGTTCAATTTCATCAGGGCAGTTGTCCGACATAGACTTCAGCTCTTCGATAGAGCCGATAGAGTGTCTGTGTCCGCACTCGCATTCCCATATGTTAAGTGGAGTGCCCCAGTATCTGTTTCTGGAAATACCCCAGTCCTGAACGTTTTTCAGCCAGTCGCCGAAACGTCCCGAACCGATGTTTTCAGGGATCCAGTTGATAGTGTTGTTGTTGGCGATAAGTCTGTCCTTAACATCAGTCATCTTGATGAACCAGGAGTCTCTTGCATAGTAGATAAGAGGAGAGTTGCATCTCCAGCAGTGCGGATACTCATGCTCGAACTTAGGAGCAGCGAACAGCTTGCCCTGTGCATCGAGATCTTTGAGAACCTCTGGGTCTGCTTTCTTTACGAAAAGTCCTGCATACGGTGTTTCCTTTGTCATTTCGCCCTTGGCATCAACGAACTGAACGAAAGGAAGATCATAAGCCCTGCCTATCCTTGCGTCGTCTTCACCGAACGCAGGAGCGATATGAACGATACCCGTACCGTCTGTCATCGAAACGTAGTTGTCGCAGGTAACGAAATGACCCTTCTTGCCCTGTTTTGCAGCACATTCGCCTGCACACTCGAACAAAGGCTCGTATTCCATTCTTTCAAGGTCTGTGCCGACATAGCTCTCAAGTATCTCGTAAGCTGCCTCGCCTTCTTTTGCAAGGCTTCCCAGAACTGTGTCCAGAAGTGCCTGTGCCATGATATATGTGTATCCGTCAGCAGACTTTACCTTGCAGTAGGTGTCTGTCGGGTTTACGCAGAGAGCAACGTTTGAAGGCAGAGTCCAAGGCGTAGTTGTCCATGCAAGGAAATAAGCGTCCTGATCCTTGATCTTGAAGCGCACTATAGCCGAGCGCTCCTTGACAGTCTTGTATCCCTGAGCAACTTCGTGAGAAGAAAGCGGTGTTCCGCAGCGTGGGCAGTAAGGCACGATCTTGAAGCCCTTGTAGAGCAGACCTTTGTCATAGATCTGTTTTAAAGCCCACCACTCGGACTCGATGAATTCATTGTGGTATGTTACATACGGGTTCTCCATATCAGCCCAGAATCCGACAGCTGATGAGAACTGCTCCCACATACCTTTGTATTTCCATACAGACTCCTTGCACATCTTGATGAACGGCTCAAGTCCGTATTCCTCGATCTGCTCCTTGCCGTCGATACCAAGAGTTTTCTCAACTTCAAGTTCAACAGGCAGACCGTGAGTGTCCCAGCCTGCTTTACGAGGCACCATTTTACCTTTCATAGTGTGGTATCTCGGTATCATATCCTTGATAGCACGGGTGAGAACGTGTCCGATGTGCGGCTTTCCGTTAGCAGTCGGAGGACCGTCATAGAACACATATGATTCGCCTTTCTGACGGGAATCAATGCTCTTTTCAAAGATCTTGTTCTCTTCCCAGAATTTTTCGATCTGCTTTTCTCTCTGAACAAAGTTCAGGTCTGTTGAAACCTTTTTGTACATTGATGATCTGTCCTTTCAAGATTTTACAATAAAAAAACTTCCGCCCCTGAAAAAAGGACGAAAGCAAAGCTTACGCAACCACCTGTTTTCATCATACATGATAGTACGAGCTTTTCGTAACGTGAAAAGGAACGGCGCAGCTTACTGTAAATTCAGCCTTGCGACTCGGAAGTGATCTTCTGCCTTTGGTAATCGCACCGCACTCACACTCTCAGCGGCTCGCTGTATCTTTCCCATAAAGGCATACTGTCTTCGTCACAGTCTTTCAAATATGCAAAAATTATATCACACTCACAAGCCAATGTCAAGGGAATAAACGTATTTTTAAAGGAAATATAACATCTTTATGCCCTAAAGGGCAAGAATAACTTCCCAAAATATTGACATTTAGGGCTGCTTGTTATATAATAAAAGAGTATGTAATCTAAATGTGTCTGATTTTGCGGACATCTGAAAGGAGAGATAGGTTTACTTTCTGTTGTGATCCCAAGTTATAACGAAGAAGGCAATGTTGTCAGAGCAGCCGATGTTGTTTCAAAACTGCTTGAAGACAACGGTATAGATTATGAGCTTGTTTTTGTCAATGACGGCTCATCCGATAAGACATGGGAAATGATAAGCGGACTAGCCAGATCAAGAGAGCATATCGTCGGAGTGAATTTTTCAAGGAACTTTGGCAAGGAGAGCGCTATTTTTGCAGGTCTTGAGGTAGCAAAAGGCGATGCCTGCGTGCTGCTTGACTGTGATCTTCAGTTCCCGCCCGAAGTCATCATTGATATGTATAACATCTGGAAGAATAACGATGTTGACATCGTCGAGGGCAGAAAGAAGTCAAGAGGCAAGGAAAATATAGTTTACAAAGCTTTCTCGCATCTGTTCTATAAGATGATAAACTCGTCCAGCGGACTTGATATGCGTGCAGCAAGCGATTTCAAGCTTATGGACAGAGCTGTTGTGGATTCGCTCAATGCGATGCCCGAAAGGCTCACATTTTTCAGAGCTATGTCCAGCTGGGTAGGCTATAAGACCGAAAAGATATATTTTGACGTTCGTGAAAGGGAAGTCGGAGAGAGCAAGTGGACGGTAGGCAAGCTGATAAAGTTTGCTCTCAACAATATCACCTCATTTACATCCGCACCGCTTCAGATAGTTACCGTCTGCGGAATAGTCACCTTCCTTATCTCAGTCATAATGGGTGCTAATACCCTTTACAATAAGTTCTGGGGCGACGCATCAGCAGGCTTCTCCACAGTCATCATATTACAGCTTTTCACATCAAGTATAATAATGTTCAGCCTCGGCATAATCGGATTTTATATCTCCAAAATATACGAAGAGATAAAACAGCGTCCGAGATATATCATAAAAGAGGTCGTAAAAAAAGATACATTCAACGATGGGGGATATAAATGGAAGAAGTGATTAAAAAGTCAATAGCCGCAAACGGCACGTTCACTCAGAGACTGCGGCATTGGTTTTACGATAAAAGATGGTATTTTGCCGCATTCTTTCTGCCGGTAGCCATACTCTTTGCAGCATATGCAGTATTCAAGGTCTATCCTTTCGGGGATAACTCCGCATTGGTGCTTGACCTCAACGGACAGTATGTCTATTATTATGAGGCTTACCGTGATGCGTTCTGGGGCGACGGCAGCTTTATCTACGACTGGTCGAGAAACCTCAGCGGCGAAATGTTCGGTATCTTTGCATATTACCTTGCAAGCCCGTTCATGCTGATAATCTATATACTGCCAAGATCCATGATGCCATTGTCTATCATGATAATGCAGCTGGCAAAGGTCGGTACAGCCGCAGTAACATTCAGGTTCTTCCTGAAAAGGATCTCGCCTGTCAAGCCAAAGACAGTCTCTCTCATACTGTTCCCGACAGTCTATGCGCTGATGTCGTATATGGTAGTCCAGCTCATGGATCCTATGTGGCTGGATGCGCTTATCTACCTGCCGCTTATATGCGTGGGTGTCAATAAGCTTGTCAATGAAGGGAAAATGCTGCCGTATATCATACCGCTTGCGCTGATGTTCATTTCGCATTTCTATATCGGCTATATGGTCGGCATATTTACATTTTTCTATTTCTGTTATACCTGCTTGTCAAAGGAAGGTCGAAAGCTTCCCGAGCATTTCTTCAAAAAGTGCGGATACTTCATATTGGGAACGCTCGTTGCTCTCATGTGTGCGGCTTTTGTGCTGATACCAGTCTATAATTCGCTCAAGCTCGGTAAATTTGACTTTACCAATCCTGATTATTCTCTTGCAACACAGTTTGATTTCCTGACCTTTGCTACCAAGCTTTTCCCGATGTCGTATGACACCGTTTATCCCGAAGGTCTGCCTATGATCTACTGCTCAACAGCAGTTCTGATCCTCGTTCCGCTGTTTTTCATGAACTCAAAGCTTTCCATCAAGGAAAAGACCGCTAACGGCGTGCTTACGGCAATTCTCGTCGTCCTGATGTATATCAAACCCTGGGATATGGCAATGCACGGCTTCCAGATGCCTCAGTGGCTCCCGTTCAGATATTCTTTCATCTTCTCGTTCATGTTTATTTATATGGCTTTCAGAGCCTTTGAGAACCTTGACGGCATAACGATGAAAAATGTTGGCGGAGTCTATGCAGGATTCATGATCTTCCTGTTCTGGTGCGAAAGAGAGAACTATAAGCATTTCCAGATCTTTGAGACCGTGACCGTAGACGGCAAGACCTCTCCCGTGATGCAGGGAATATGGGTCGGAATGATTGCCCTGAGCGTTTGCTTCTTGTTTATCCATCTTTTCAAAAAGTATCCTAAATCCAAGATCGTCGCAGTTGTGTTTGTCGGACTGGTTTGCTTCGAGCTTTATGCAAATTCGCTGGATACCTTCCGCAAGATCGACAAAAACGTTGCATACAGCAAGTATTCATCATACCAGCCTTATTTCTCAAATCTCAGAAAAGCTGTGGATACTATCGAGGAATTTGATAAAGAACCGTTTTATAGAATGGAAGCAAACTTCCACAGAACAGTAAATGACCCGATAGGCTCCGGCTATAAAGGCATCTCTCATTCAAGCTCGACCATGAATGCTCCTGCGCTCACGATGCTGCACAGGCTCGGATATGCCTACGGAGGACATTATACCAAATATGACGGCGCAACATATATGACCGACGCTCTGTTTGATATAAAATATCTTATGGAGAAAACAGGCAATACCACTTACGTTGATTCAAGGATCCATATCCCCGATGAGTATAAGCTCACCACAGAGGTCACAACAGGCGATACCACCTATAAATTCTACCGCAATCCAAACGCACTCGGACTCGGTATAGTAACAGATACTCAGATCTTTGATACCGTTCTCAGCGATGACGATCCGTTCGCAAATCAGAATCAGATCTTCAATGCTCTCACAGGAGAATATAAAGAGTATTTCAAGCGTGCCGAAGTTCAGGAAGATGAGATGAACAATCTGTTCAGGGAAAACCTCGTTGACGGACATATGAAATTCTATGTTGACAATTCCGCCGTTACCGATTCCCATATTGACTACCTCATAAAAATGGACTCAGACAGCGGACTGTATATGTTCCTGCCGACTACCTATGAGAGAAACTGCAATATCTGGGTGCAGGACGAAAATCTCTATCAGGAACAGCAGACTCCTATGGATTTTGCAGGTCAGTTCTTTGTCGGCGATAACTATTCTATCCTCAAGCTCGGAGATTTCTATAAAGATCAGACGGTAAGAGTGCGTATAACAGTCGATAATAAGGATAACGAGGCATTCTGGAAAGACAGCATATTCTGTACTTTTGATTACGATACCTTTGCTGCCGACTGCGAGAAGCTCCAAAAAAACGTCATGGACGTTACAAAGTTTGAGGATACCTACGTTGAAGGTACCGCAACAGCTGAAAAGGACGGACAGTACCTGTTCACCACCATTCCTTATGAGGAAGGCTGGACGATAACCGTAAACGGTAAGGAAGTCAAGCAGGAAAAAGTCCTTGAAAGCCTGATCGCTGTTCCTCTCGAAAAAGGAGAAAACACGATCACCTTCAAGTTCCTGCCGAAGTATTATATCGAAGCGCTTATCATAACAGGCTTCGGCGTTATCCTGCTCGTGTTCGTTTTCCTCACGGAAGTAAAGAAGATCAATTTTATAAAGAATCTTCTCCCTAAGGTCCAGCTCAATCCCGATGATGTTTCCGAAGACGATCCGGAAGAATATGACGATGATACAGATCCCGACAGCGAAACAGAAGACTTTACAGATGATGAAGACATCGAAGCTGACGACGGACCACCAGCGCCTGAAGATGACTCTGAGGAGCAGTTCACAGACGACTGACCCTAATCACAAAATGTATCATTTTATGACCTGTTTTGTGAATAAATAATAAAAATAACTATTGACAAAGGTACTATAATAGGTTAAAATATTAGAGGTGGGACAAATTCTCACCTCTGATTTTTTTATTTGAAAGGACTGATAAAACTATGGATACCATAAACAAAGCGTACAAGAAGCTCACCAACGCAAACGGTGCAGTCCGTGTTTTCAGTATTATTGCACTTATTCTCAGCTTTATGGGAGTTATGCTCGAACCTCTCGGAAAACTCCTGTATAACATGATATTCAAAAACGATGTAAAGCATCTTCTTATCAGTAGCACTGATTCATTCAAATCTTATGTGTTTATGTCAGAGTATTCTATCATATTCTTTGTGATGACCATTGTTCTTATGGTCGCTGCTTTCAGCTCCAAGCATAAGAAAAATATCGGACAGGGCTTCGGCTCACTGTTTGTCCTTGTTCCTATCGTCACCTCTATCGTACCTCTTACTAATATGATAGACTATCTCAAATCAAGATCTTTCGAGTATGCAATGAAAGGATCTAATAATATCCAGTTCCGTGCTATTTCAACTCTGCTTGTATACCTTCTCCCTGTTTGCACCGCAACGCTGCTCGTTATCTGCGGACTTATCCTTGTTTCAAAGGCATCAGGCGAGAAGCCGACAGAGATAACATATGTTCCGACAAAGATCAATAACAGACCGTCTGCGCCTCAGGGCTTTGTACCGCAGAACCAGTTCGGTCAGTTCGGTCAGCCGAATAATCAGTTCAACCCACAGCAGAACGGTTTCGGTCAGCCTGCAAATACAGGTTTCGGTCAGCAGAATAATGCATTCGGCGGAAATAACGGCGGATTCGGCGCAGTACCTTTTGCAGCACCGAGCGAGAATACACAGTCGCCGTTCGCAAAGCCGCAGGAAAATGCTGTACCCGCAAGCGCACCTGTTATGGATGAGATCAGAACTGCAGCACCGACAGAAAAGCCTCCGTTCAAGGACGAGCCTGTTACCGAAAAGCCTTTTGAACCGGTAAAAGACGAGCCAAAGCCGTTTGAGCCGGTCCAGGAAGAACCAAAGACTCTGCCAAAGGTTTGCCCCGATTGCGGAACAGTGCTTGCCGATAATGCAAAGTTCTGCAAGAACTGCGGAAAACCTGTTCAATAAAAGAACTAAGACCGCTTCCGAAAGAAAGCGGTCTTTTTTGTGGGTAAAACAATCTATTGACAAAAAAGCCTTAAAGGAATATAATTAGTATGTATTTAATAAAAGCAGAAAATATCTCTTTAAGTCTGGAGTAAATATATGAGCAAAAAAGTCCGCAGAAGAAAAACACCCATTGTAGCGAAGATAAGCCCGAAGGGCGCTGTTACGATAGTCATTCTGGGAATATTCCTTATGTGCCTTATCGTTATCGCTTCAAAGGCGTTTTTTATCAGCAATTCAAAACAAGTGCCCGAAGGCATAGATACAGCGACAATCGCAGCAAGCAGCCAAACGCCTGCCGATAACAGCAGCGGACAGCCTGCTGCCGTAACAACTACCGTCCCTGTGACCACAACAGCACCGCAGACATCTTCCGAACAGGTGACTACCACAAAAGAAGTCGTCAAAATGAAAGTCCTTGACGTTACATATCTCAAGACAGAGCCTGATGAGGAATCCGAGAATGTGATAGTATTGTCCCCGAATATAGAAGTCGATGTTCTTGAGACCCTTGACAGCGGCTGGACGAAAGTAACGTTCCTCAACGTCACAGGTCAGCTCACGGGCTATATCCAGTCCACATACCTCTACTGATGAGCAGACAGCGCTATTCAGTCCGCCTTGCCGATGAAAGCACGATAGAATTCACGCTTGATGTCGGAAAGAGAAGAAGACTTACGATGACCTTCGTTGAAGGTGAGCTTACCGTCCGTGTGCCGTATGGCTGCTCAAATAAGCGGATAAACGATTTTATCGTCTCAAACAGCGACTGGATAAAGAAAAATTCAGCTATGCTCAATGACCGTATAGGTCTTCCCAAAAGCTATGCACAGGGCGAAAAGATAAGACTCCTCGGAAAAGTTTATGAGCTTTGCTTTAAGCTCAGTGATAACTATTTCAAGCCTTATCTGTGCGAGGATAAATTCATGATAGCTGTCCGCCCCGACAGCACGCAAAGCTATAAACAGGCGCAGATAGACGAATTTATTCGCTGCCTTGCAAAAGATACCGTGATGGACTGTATGCAAAAAATGTCCGAAAAGGTCGGTCTGAGACCTGAAAGGCTGACACTTAAATCAATGACATCACGCTGGGGTTCCTGCAGTTCAAAGGGCAGCATCTCCATCAACTTTAAAGTGATACAGTTCCCGATCGAATGTATAGAGTATGTCTGTATCCATGAGCTTTGCCATATCGAGCATATGGATCACAGCAAGGAATTCTGGGCTAAGGTAGAAAGCTTTTGTCCTAACTGGAAACAGCTCAGAGATGAAATGAAAAACTGAAAATCGATACAGAGCCGGAGTTGTCTGGCTCTTTTTTTGTGTCTTGGCATATTTTCAAGCCTCTGCGAATATATTGTCTTAGCAGGCAAAACCCAACGAAATCATAGGAGGCAAAGAAAATGGATACAATGGAATTCAAGGTGCAGCGGCAGATGTTCTGTTCGGGCGAGACCGTACTTGATACAAGTGTGGAGCAGTCGGTCGAAAAGGACTTTGTTCTGCCCGATTATTGTGCGGATATATTCAGGATACTAAAATGTATCGTTGACGCACGTGTGCTTTCACAAACAATAAACGGCTCAAAACTGACCTTTGAGCTTGGTGTCACCGCAAGAGTGCTTTACTGCACCGAAACCGACAGCAAGGTAAACTGTATCGTCCAGAAAATGAGTTATACAAGGTCAGTTGATCTTACCGACAGCTGTACCGACCCGTCAGTGAGCATTACGCCGAGATGCGACTATGTAAACTGCCGTGTGATAAGTCCGAGAAGACTTGACATCAGAGGTGCGGTAACATCGCATATCAAAGTGGTCTGTGAAAAGAAGCAAAGCATAGTCACAGATGCTTCGGGTTGTAATATCCAGCTCAGAAAACAGCTCCTGACCTACCCTTCAAAGCGCCTGACCGCCGATAAAAGAGTAACCGTCATAGAGGAGCTTGAACTTGCAGGCGAAAAGCCTCCCGTTTCCCAGATGATCAGGTCAGATTGCTTTATCGAGCCTGCCGAGCAGAAGATAATCGCAGGAAAGCTCGTCACCAAGGGCGATGCACATATAACTATGCTTTATTCCTGCGTCGATACATCAGGGGAGGATACCCTTGAAACAATGAAGTTCACTATCCCTTTCAGCCAGATTATCGACGTTGACGGCATAGACGAAAGCTTTGAAGCAAGCGTAAGGATAAGCGCATCGAGCTGCGAGATAATGCCTGTGACCGATTCGCAGACCTCTCTTGAATGTGAGCTTGTGATGCTCGTCAGCTGCGAAGCCGTAAAGTATGAGACCACAGAAGTCGTTACCGATGCATATTCGACCTGTTACGAGTGCGAGATAAAAACTCTCAGCGGAAATGTTGACAGCGCCGCCGTAAAATATGAGCAAACGCAGATAGTAAGCACAGAAGCAAAGAATACCGATGACCCTGTCTACTGTGTCTATGACAGCTATGCCTCTGCCGATAATACCAGCGTCATCTTCGACGAGCAGAATAATTCCTTCGTCGTCAGCGGCAACGTAAGATTCAGTGTCCTTGCCAAGAACGAAAGCGGAAACCCCGTCTTTATAGAATCTCAGGAGCCTTTCGAGCATAGCATCTCCCTTCCCGAGCAGTTCAAAGGACTGTCCGGCTGTAAATGCGAGCCATTGGTGAGTGTAAGGAACTGTGAATACCGCCTTACAGGCGAAAACGGTATACAGCTTTCCGCCGAGCTTGTTATTACAGCTGAAATGACCGCAAGTGCAGCAGGTCAGCTGCTTGCAGACCTGACCGTAAAGACTGACAGCCCAAAGGTCAGGGACGAAAGCTGTGCAATTAAGCTTTGCTATTGCAGCGAGCATGACGACATCTGGGAGATAGCAAAGAAGTATTCTACCTGCGTCAGCGCCATAATGGAAGAAAACGAGCTGACAGATGAGAGCGCTGCCCAGCACGGACTGCTGCTTATCCCGCTTATGAATTAGGAGGTAAATGATATGTCACAAGACATTTACAAGGACATCGCCGAAAGAACAGGCGGCGATATTTATATAGGAGTCGTAGGACCTGTGCGTTCAGGAAAATCCACGTTCATCAACAGATTTATGGAGCAGTTCGTTATCCCGAATATCGAAAGTGATTTTCTCAAAGAGCGTGCGATAGATGAGCTTCCTCAGTCCTCTGCGGGCAAGACCATAATGACCACCGAGCCTAAGTTCATTCCCGAAGAAGCCGTCAGAGTAAATATCGAGGGCGGCGCAAGCTTCAATGTCAGAATGATAGACTGCGTCGGCTATATTATCCCCAGCGCCATCGGCTACATAGAAAACGACGCACCGAGAATGGTCGATACTCCCTGGTTCGATGAGCCCGTACCCTTCAATATGGCAGCAGAGGTCGGAACAGAAAAGGTCATCACCCAGCACTCTACCATAGGACTTGTCGTAACGACTGACGGCAGCATCACCGACCTTCCGAGAGATGAATATGAGGAATGTGAGCAGCGTGTCATAAAAGAGCTTCAAAGCATCAATAAGCCTTTCGTTGTGCTTATGAACAGCCTTGACCCACAGGACGCAGGCGTGCGCAAACTCTGTGAGGAGCTTTCCCAGAAGTATTCTGCTCCCGTCCTGCCCGTAAGCTGTATCGACCTTGACGAGAACGATATACGAAATATACTGACGCAGGTACTCTATGCCTTCCCCGTAAAAGAGGTCAACATCTCAATGCCGAGCTGGATAAATACGCTTGAAAAAGGTCACTGGCTCAAACAGGCGGTTTACGACCATATCCGAACAGCAGCCGCTGAAGTCAGAAACCTTCGTGATATAGCAGACCTTGCCGACAGTATGTCACAGTGCGAGTATATCACCTCCGCCTCAGTCGATAAGATAGATCTCGGAGAGGGAAGTGCAAACATTACCGCACAGCTTCGTTCATCACTGTTTTTCAAAGTCATCGGAGAAGCAACAGGTCTTGAAGTAAGCGATGAGAACCAGCTTATGAGCAGGATAATGGAGCTTGTAAAGATAAAGCAGCGCTTTGATAAGTATTCAGGCGCAATAGACGAAATGGAAGCCACAGGCTACGGTATAGTGATGCCGTCGATGCAGGAGCTTACTCTTGATGAGCCTGAGATATTAAAGCAGGGCAGCAAGTACGGCATACGCCTCAAAGCGACCGCCCCAGCGATACATCTTCTCAAAACCACAGTTAATACCGAAGTCGCACCGATAGTCGGCAGCGAAAAGCAGTCCGAGGAGCTTGTGCTTTATATGCTCAACGACTTTGAAGATTCTCCCGAAAAGATCTGGGAGTCCAACATTTTCGGCAAATCTCTCCACGAACTTGTCAATGAAGGTCTGCACGCCAAAATGAGCAAGCTTCCGTCTGATGCAAGGAACCGCCTGCGTGAAACGATAGAAAGAATGATAAACGAGGGCTGCTCCGGACTGATATGCTTTATCATATAGCAAAAAAAGAGGTAAGAAACCATCGTCTTACCTCTTTGTTTTTTTGTCAGCATTCTATCGAGCTGTAATATTCCTCAAGCTTTGGTCTTGCCCGCATATAGAAAGGTTCAAGCATCTTGTCAAACTGTGTTCCCATGCCTTCAAGGATTATCTTGTTTGCTTCTTCAAAGGACATCTTTTCCTTGTATACTCTCTTGCTGACAAGAGCATCGTATACATCAGCGATAGCCATTATCCTTGCCTCAATAGGTATCTCGTCTGCTTTCAGACCGCTTGGGTAGCCAGAGCCGTCCCAGCGTTCATGATGATAGTGTGCCACATTTTCGGCAATAACATGGAATTCAAGGTCGTCCGTTCCTTCAAGTATCTCGTGAACGATCTTAGCACCCGCAGCCGCATGAGTCTTCATGATGTTGAATTCTTCCGCCGTATATTTTCCGGGCTTGCGAAGGATAGCATCATCGACCGTGATCTTGCCCAGATCGTGCATAGGCGCAGCTTTGATTATCCTGTCATAGAAATCGTCGTTCAGTTTAGCATAGTGAGCCTTTTTCATTTCATTAGTCAGTATCTTTACGCCCTGACTTGTACGTTTGATGTGACCGCCCGTTGAGTTGTCACGGCTTTCGACCATAGTAGCCATGCTGACTATCAGCCTGTCGTGCATCTCGATTATATGATTTGTCTTGTCGTATACTTCCGTTCTCAGCTCATCGTTGAACGAGTCTATCAGCTTGATATACTGCTGGTTCTTAGTATCGTCATTGATAATGAACTGATAGCCTCTGTTTTTGCGTCCATCAAAAAGATAGGTTATATTTACAAGATATATCTTGTCGTTCAGTTCATAGTAAAGCTTGTTGTTATTCTCATCCTTGTTGAAATCATCAAGCCATTTGCCGAAAGTATCCTTCATTCCGTCACTCTTTGTTATCGTCTTATCGACTGTAAGAGCGTTGAGGAAAGGGAATACCTTTCTTGCAGTCCTGTTGCTTCCAAGATATTTCTTCTTGAAGTCGATCGAGACAAAACCCGTATCGCCTGTCTCAATGATCGAGTCGATAGCCGTGTCCGTAACATTGTAAATGCTTATCTTGTATACGATGATAAGGTATATCACCTGACCGAATACATAGGCAGCCGGCAGCAGTTCTACGCCGTCGATTATGTATTTTCCTGCAAAATAAGATACAATAGCAGTCGTTTCCGAAAGAAACAGCAGATATATCATATTTCTTGATACATGGTTCTTTTTCAGATAACTGTGCAGTATCGCAAAGAATGACAGCACAAAATAAACTATCACAACGCCGATATAGATAGAGTGCATAAAGCCGTAGCTCTTGTTGAGCTTGACAACGCCCTTGACAATATCAAAGCTTGTTTCAGACTTGTAGAAAATATCGGAATAACCGATAGTTAGAACAAGACTGTACATACAGGTACTTATCAGCATAAAGATGACACGCAGCAATCGGCTGACTTTTATATGGCACAGACTGAACACCATAAACATGATGAACAGCAACAGGAACGTGCCGCCGATATAAGCGATCTTCTGAGCCATAAGTGCTTCCTGAAGGCTCTGCGCTCTTGAAAAAAGCGAAAAGCCAAGATTTGTCACAGGCACAAGAACGAAAAAAAGAGTCAAAAGCACATCGAAATGCTTGTGCCACATATATAGATAGAATATTGACAGCACAAGGGAAAGTGCGAGCATACTGTCATAAAATATCGTTACCAACAAAACACCTCTTCCATCTTGTGTTTTTTATTCATACCATGTTTATTATACCAATTTGCACTTGATTTGTCAACGGATTTTTGTGCTGTCTGCAACAAAAAAACACACCCGGCTTCAGAAACCGGATGTGTATCTGGTTATTTCTTGTAAATAACGATAGACTGTCTTCCCTGAATGGTGTAGATCTTCATAAAGTGGGAGATAGAATGTCTTACTGTATATCCCCAGCCGACATCAGCGATTATGAACTGACCTGTTGCCTCATCATATCCCGAGATGACCGAGCCATGCTGAGTGCCGACCCATGTGAACTGATATGTACCTGTGCCGTCATGGCTGTATTTTCCGCCTCTTTCGATGGTGAAAGTCGTATAAGAATCAGGATCAGCACCTCTTGTTATCCACCAGATCTGAACAGCGTGACCCTTTTCAAGCTCAGCCTTGATCCCTTCAAGGTCAAGACCCGAGGTGTGATTGATGTCGCCTGTATCAAGCTTGTGCCATGACATATTCTTATCGTTGTCCGTGTGAACGTCTATCTGATACTTGTCTCTTACGCCGATAGATTTAAGGAATCTGTTTGCCGTAGCCGCAAGTGCAGGAGCCATAACGCCGTAAGCATTTTTGTCATACGGGCTGCCCCATGAAGCGTAGTTCGGGTCGCCGACCCAGTATCCTACGGTAGTCAGGAACTTGTCAGCAAGCAGGTTCTTTGTGCATGGCAGTCCGAGATGGCAGGCGAGAAGCGTAGCAAGAGCAGTCGTTTCGCAGCCTGTCGGAAGCGGAGCGCCGCCAGCCCAGCCAAGCTGAGCGATAGGGCTGAAATTCAGATCAACATATCCTGCGACCTGACTTGCAAGAACAAAACCGAAGCTCGAATTGTTAGTACCGGGGATGTAGACTTTGTACCATGTGCTTGTGTAAGAGCCTTTCTTTGTCAGGATAACACCGAATCCGCCCGAATAGAGAACGGTTGCATTTGTGTTCGGTGAAGCGTATATCTTGAAGTTCGTCTTGCTCTTTACAGTAGAGTCTGTCGAGAAAGTACACTGTGAGGTGCTTGTTCTGTAGGTGCTTGCACCGTTTGACCTTACACCGTAAAGGCTGAATTTATAAGCTGTGTTTCTTGTAAGATTGCTGAATGTGTAATAGTTGTTCGTTGTGTAGTAAGTCAACTGTTTTCCGTCTTTTTCAATGGAAACATAGTAACCCATACCTTCCGTCTTGTTCCATCTTACCGTAATGCTGTTCATGCTTGATGAGGGCTCCGTGAAGATAGGAACAGAAGGAACAGGACTTGCCTTGACGGAAAAACTGTATTTACCGTAATGCACCTTGCCCGTTTCGTCTGTGTAGACCGCCCTGACGATGTATTCGTAAGTAGTACCTATCTTTACATTCGTGTCTGTGAACCTGTTTGCGCCTGTCGTTCCGAGAAGTGTGTAGTTGTTTCCGTTTTTGCGGTATACCTCATAGAATGTGTGTGCCGTATCGTTCCACATTATCTCAATATAGCTTGAAGAAACTGTTCCTGCCTTGAGACCGCTTACAACAGCTGGGTCAGTTCCTGCGATAACAAACATAGCATCTGCATTCATCGCATTTCCGTTTGCATCGAAAGGCACTACCGAGAATTTATAAGTAGTTGCAGTCTTACCGTTTACAGTGTAACTGCTTGTCTCAGCTGTGCCGAGCCTTGACTTTGTGCCTGTAACGTTGTAAATTTCGTATCTTACAGCGCCGCTTACCTTTTTCCAGTTGAGCGTGATCGAGTTGCCACTTACAGATGCACGGATAGTTGCCGAGGTAACAGCCTTGACGGATTCGTCTGAGATAAGAGCCGTACCGCCGAGTACAACAGCATTTTTAGCGCCTGCAACGAAAGCGTAGTCCTTTGCTGCATAAAAACCTTTGCTTGCAGTAAGTACCAGCGGAGAACCAAGCTTTAATGCCAGCGGACCGCCGCACAGACCGTCAGGGTAGTTAAGTCCGTATGCAAGTGTAACAGTCTGAGCCTTGGGATAGTATTTCTCTGCAACCAGTTCCGATGTCTCGTATCTGTTTGCACCGCCCACACGGCTCACCGACTTGAATATTTCCTTAGCCTGCTGCTGGATACCGCTGCTTACTGCGCCTGTACCGCCGATTATCGTTGCCTTGGTGCTTGAAAGAGTTTTGAGATAAGACTTCTGATTAGCTGTAAGTCCGTCGCCAGCGGTAAGCATTATCGGTCTGCCTGCTGCCGAAGCCGACAGCGCATCAGCGTAATTCAGACCTGAAGCAAGCAGTATCTCCTGATTTGTTACGCCGGCTTCCTTGAGGACGAGCAGATTGGTGATATATCTGTTCGGTCCTGCAAGCCTTACTGTATTCAGTCCCTTTACTGCCTTTTCCATTGAGGATGGAACAGCAGCTGTTCCGCCGACTATGTAGACCGTCGCATCAGGGTAGCAATTATCCTTGATGTACTGTCCGATCTTATCTGTGACACCTGCTGCCGTAAGCAGTATCGGTGCGTTCTTTACTTTTGCAAGGTAAGCAGCGCTCAGAGCGTCCGCAAAGTCAAGTCCTGAAGCAACTATGATGCTGCTGAATCTTTTTCCGATGTCAAGCGCTCTTAGCCTGTCAGCGATGCCGAATGCAGTCTCGTATCTGTTGCTGCCGTAAATCCTTGCAGGTATCTCTCCGAGAACGATAAGATCAAAACCGTTTGCCTTAGCATATTTATCTGCTGCCGAAGCCTTTGCTCCGAACAGTTTGATGTCTTCCTGCTTTATGTACTGTCCGTCTGAAAGGGAATACCCGAATGCATGATCTTCTATCGCCGTCACACTTGCAGGCAGCGTCAGGCTTTTAAGTGCCGTGCAGCCTCTGAAAGCATCAGTGCAGATCTTTGAAACGCTCGCAGGCACATTGACCTCAACAAGCTTTTTCATATCCGCAAAAACGCCCTTGCTAATTGTTTTTACGCCTGACGGAACATTGATCTTCTCTGCATTTGCTGCTGATGCATCAATGAGCATATCGTTTACAACAGCGAGCATATCATCGCTGTACAGACCTTTTATCCATTTTGTTCCCCTGAAAGCCTTTTCGCCTATGTTTACAGTGCTTCTTGAAAGTCCAACGGTCTCCAGTCTCGTGCAGTTGTAGAAAGCATAATCCCCGATGTCAGTCACGCTCTGAGGTATGATCATCTTGCTGATAATACAGTTTTCAAAAGCCCTGCTTCCGATAGTTTTTACGCCGTCAGGGATAGAAACGCTTGTCAGATCTCTGCTGCCCTTGAACAGACCGCTGCCTATCGAGGAAACCTTCTTTTCGTCTATCTCCGAAGGTATCTCGACATCGTTTTCTTTTCCAGAATACTTTGTAAGCTCCAGTGTTCCGTCATCAAGCTCGGAATACTCAAAATCAGTTTTCTCCGGCTCATCTTCAGGTTCATCTTCCGGCTCGTTTTCCTGTTCGTCTTCTGGCTGTTCTTCGTCCGCATCAGCTTCCGCCTCGTCCTGCATCAGCTGTTTGTCTCCCAGCTCCTGCACAGCTTCCGAAAACTGTTCGTTTCCCGTCTGCTCATCTCCCTGAGCATAAGCCTTCTGCACGGAAAATGCGTTATCGGGCATTGCTGCTGTCGAAGAAGCCACAAGTGCCAGAGCAAGCAGCAAAGCCAGTACTTTCTTTTTCATTACGTCATCTCCTCATTAAGCTATTTAAGCTTTATTATTATACATTATTTTCATATTAAAGTCAATTACAAAGCGGTTAAAAAGCTTTTTATGCTAAGAGGTGAGAATAAAAAAAGAGGCAGGAGCAAAAACTCTAACCTCTTTATAAGCTTTAGTTCAGGTCTATAAGCATACAGCTCACGCCGAAAGGCGTTATGTCAATAAAAGCACAGGAAGGCGGAAGACCGTCCTTTGGTATCGAAGCGCTTCCTGGATTCAGTATGTAAATCCCATTTTCCTGCTTGCAGTATCTTTTGTGCGTGTGCCCGAAAAGTGCGATAGCGGCTTTTTCCTTGACAGCGGTTTTCACAAGCTCTTTTGTGTTTTCGCTGACATCGCAAAGATGTCCGTGAGTAAGATAGATCTTTGTGTTGAAAAGCTCTATCACCAGCGAAGTCGGAGCGCTGCATTTGTCACAGTTGCCTGCAACATAGAAGAAGCTCTTTTCGGGATATTTTGACCTTAATATCTCTATTTCGTCAACTCCGTCACCCAGAAAGATAAAATAATCGCAGGAAATATTATCCTGTATTATCTTATCAGCGGCAGCCATATTGCCGTGAGTGTCAGAAAAAACAATCGCTCTCAATACTTTTACCTCCATAGACCTTTTATAACAGTCTAATACTTATACTTATATTACCACAAACTGTCCAAATATACAATACACTTTTTAAAATTCATAAAATGTTTAATTTTTAGAACGCCGATTTATAAAAAAATATGCAAAAATCGAAAAAAACACTTGCATATGTGCGAAAAAAATGTTATATTATTTTATTATAGATATTTTTATTTACCTGAAATAAGTGAACTGTGAGAGGAGTGATCGTGTTTGAAGCGTAAATACGCTATATATAAGTCCGAAACAGGATATTATTATTATGATTACTGCGATACACTGAGATCTCTCAAGGGTACTAATTTTGAAAATATAATCACAAAGGAACAGCTTCCTGTTGTTATAACAGGTGAAAGCGGTTATTTCCGTTTTACCGATAAGGACTTCATGTTTGTAAAAATAGTTGAATCTGATGGCTGTCCGCTGAAACTGGAGGAAATGTTCTTCAAGAATCAGGACACCTTCAAGCTTGGCTGGATGTCTCCTGACGGCGATACTTATTCCTGCAACTATACGAACCATACTAAAGCGGCTGTAATGCTCTGCGAGAAGTTTTTCCCTGATGCTCAGTTCCCTGAAAGAACTCTTGGCAAGGCTGGCTGGCTGAAAATAATAGATTCATGGGACGGAACACAGAGAGAACACGGACAGTTTGTTTATTCGCTGACAGGCAAGATCACCAAAAGACAGGTGGACAGGCTGTACGATCTCGGACTTTACAACAACGAGGAAGTACAGAAGATGATCTCCGATTGTGAAGACCGTTGGTGATTAAAGATAAGTGATAAGAAATAAGAGGCAAGACTTTTCGTCCTGCCTCTTTTGATATTATCAAAGCTTTGCACAGAATATCTCAATGGCTTTTGCAGTAAAAGCTGCCGTTCCTTTTCCGCCTGCACTGTCGATGTTCTCAGTGAATTCTCCGCCTGCACAGTACATTTTTCCAAGCCCTGCAAGCACCTCATCAGTACATTCGTAGAAATTCTCAGAAATATAAGCTTTCAGCTTTCCGACCTGAGACTGTACCTGAGGAGAATCCGCCGGCTGATCCTTCATTCTTCCGAACTCAGAAAACAGTCCCATAAATTCTTCTGCGATCCTTTTATTGTCCTGCACAGAACGCTTGCTGTCCTTTTCCTCAAATTCCTTGTACTGCGCACTGTTGCCCCATTCTTCTTTTGCACGCTGTTTGTATTCTTCAAGCTTTGTCGTATCAAATGCTTTGAAATCCATAGTCTTCACTCCGTTCTTTTCTATTTCACGGGCGTATCTGATAAGTCCGTCGAGGTGATCCCTTTTCAGCTCCAGAAGTTTTATCTGCTGCTGTAAGGCTTTTTGTCTGTCAAAATCGGGATCGCTAACGATACACTTTATATCCTTGAGAGCAAATTCAAGCTCCTTGAAAAGCAGGATCTGCTGTAATCTTTCCAGAGCTGTATCGTCATACAGCCTGTAACCAGAATCAGTGTATCGTGCAGGGCTAAGCAGTCCGATCTTGTCGTAATACTGAAGAGTGCGTATACTCACTCCTGTAAGTTTGCTCACCTGATTGACGGTCATCATCTTTTTCATTTCATTCACTCCTCCCGTGATGTTTACAGTATAAACTATTACGTAAGGTCAGAGTCAAGTAGTCTTATCAAAAATCGTTTTTCTGCACAAATATCCTGCTGCCTTTTTGTTTAAAACTACTATGATCTTACAGAACTATATTGTCAGATATAAAAAAGATCCGTCCTTTGTATTTTTACAAAAGACGGATAAATGCTGCAAGCTGTCTTGCAAAAGTCGGAGTGACCGGATTTGAACCGACGACCTCTTCCACCCCAAGGAAGCGCGCTACCAATCTGCGCCACACCCCGATTACCAAATTATTATACCATTTTTCTTTTTCTGTGTCAAGTATTATTTTTATTGGCTTTATACGTCTTTATGTCTGTTCCTGACCATTTATAATTGATTAAAGCTATTGAAATTAAGCCTGTTTTATGCTATAATTGATTTAATAACAGCAAAAGGGAAGTGATACTATGTGGCTGACCATTCTCGGACTTGTTTTTGCAGCTTGTGCTGTGGGATGCATTTATCTGATGTTTGCTCTGGCAAGATTCGGTTTGCTTAAAAAGCTAGGCGAAAAGAAGCGCCGTTACGCTCTGCTTGCTTCTCTTGGCTGCATTGCGGCAGTATTTGCAGTATTCTCGCTCGTTATGAGCGTTTTCAATGCGATCATAGTTTTGCTGCATATTATCCTGTTCTTCCTGCTGTACGGACTTGTTTTCAGGATCATCAAAGCGGTGACCAAAAAGCAGTTCAGGATCAACTGGCAGGGCTGGGCAGCTCTGCTCACCTCTATCGTTTATCTGACAGTTGCTTATGTTTTATGCAATAATGTCTGGCAGACTGACTACAAGCTTACCACAGACAAACAGATAGGCTCGCTGCGTATCGCACTTTTTGCCGATTCTCACGTTGGTAATACTTTTGACGGCGAAGGCTTGGAAAAGCACATTGAGCAGATCAACAAGCAGTCACCTGATGTACTGCTTATTGCAGGCGATTTTGTCGATGACGGTACAGACCGTGAAAACATGATAAAGGCTTGTGAAGCGCTCGGAAAGGCTGAGGCAAAGTACGGTGTGTGGTTTTCATACGGCAATCACGACAAGAGCTATTACGGCTCGAAGCATCGTGGCTTTTCTGCTGAGGAGCTTGAGAGCGAGATGAAAAAGAACGGTGTGCATATCCTTCAGGACGAGTATGAGCTTATAGACAACAGGTTCTATATTGTCGGGAGAAAAGACAAGAGAGACGATGAGCGTAAGGATATTTCCGATCTGGTCAGTGAGCTTGATAAGGATAAGTATATTATCGTGCTGGATCATCAGCCTGGTGATTATCAGAATGAATCGGAGACAGCAGCTGATCTTGTGCTTTCGGGACATACTCACGGCGGACAGTTTTTCCCTGTAACGCTGGTAGGTGAGTGGATAGGTGTCAACGACAGGACCTACGGTTATGAGAAGCGAAATGATACTGAGTTTATCGTCACTTCAGGCATTTCCTGCTGGGCACTTGATTTCAAGACCGGCACTAAGTCGGAATATGTTATCATTGATGTTGAGCAGAATAGTTGAGCATTAAAGCGTTTCAGAGGCAAATTGTTATTGAGAATTAACAAATAAAACGTTTTCTGATTTGTGCAAAGCGCTGAAATTATATGCTCGCATCACTATAAAATGTGTATATACTTGACAAACCAACGGATCTGTTGTATTATAATAACAGACGAGTAATAATCATTAGATCGTCAGACCATTAATCGTTTCTTTTCATATAATCAACTCCTATTGCAGAAAGCACATTGCTCCCTTTCGGGCGGCGATGTGTTTTCTGTTTTCATATGCTGAAGTTGATTTTTATTTTGGATTGTTGTATAATATAAAAAACAGATGAAAAAGAGGTGTTTGCACAATGAACGCTATTGACAGGGAAAAGCTTATACAGGCGGCTTTTGAGAGCCTGAAAAACTCATATGCTCCGTATTCGTGCTTTAATGTTGCGGCTGCAGTCCTGACTGATTCGGGGAAGATCTATACGGGCGTGAATGTTGAGAACGCATCATATCCCTGCGGTATCTGCGCAGAGAGAAACGCAATATTTCACGCTGCTGCCTGCGGAGAGCGAAAGATAATTGCCTGTGCAGTGGTCGGCGGAAAGAACGGGGAAGTGACTGATTATTGTCCACCGTGCGGAGTGTGCAGGCAGGTCATGCGTGAATTCTGCGAGCCTGAAAAGATGACAGTTGTTCTTGCAAAAAGCACAGACGACTACAAGGAAATGACGCTTGCACAGCTTCTGCCTGAAAGCTTCGGTCCTGAAAATCTTTAATAATGAACTAAAAGCAGTGCATATATTTATAAACAGCAGCACCTCCGAACATAAGCTCGGAGGTGCTGTGCTGTATAAGAATATGATCAGCAGTGGCATATTCTTAATGTTATTATTTACTCATCATCTTTTTCTTCTGTCCAGCCTGTGAGATCGGGGAGCTTTATCTCCTGCGGTCCTGTCTCGAACTTGTTGACCTTTAATGACATTATATTTCCGCCATATGAATCTTCAATGAAAAGAAGATCGCCTTGCTTGCTGAACTTGAAAATATATTCGCTGATCATTGGATCATCTTCGCCTTTTTCGGTTATTCTTATGTGTTCAATTATCATTCCGCTGTCTTCATTTGTGTTTACGACCTCATAAGAATTGCCTTCTGCAGTCATATTGGCGATGATTGACTGCGGACCTGATGCATCGGGATCTATTCTGTATGTTTTTTTCTCAGCATCGAGTACATATGTCTTGCCGCCTACGGTGTAGGTTTCTTCAGTTCCATTAGCTGAGGTGGTTTTGATATAAGATGCATCTTTATTCTTTCTCATCTGGAAGGACACATTCATTATTATACTTTTCATTTCTGCA
Source organism: uncultured Clostridia bacterium (assembly GCA_947307175.1). GTDB lineage: Bacteria > Bacillota > Clostridia > Oscillospirales > Ruminococcaceae > Hominimerdicola. Next base: position 8,550 of record CAMZIK010000010.1, on the reverse strand, counting down.
TCCATTTCAAATGGTTCATTGTCTATTTTCTGCAGGAATTTATAGCAATAGCTGTCCTCGAACTTTGTTTCTCCGCCGTGATTATCCTCGAACTGAACCAACATACAAGCTTCACGTACTATCTTTTCATTTACAGCGCCTGTTCCGCCGAAGGTAACAACAGTGAAATCATTTCTCTGAGGTGGCTTCTGGTCGGTGATAGCCTTCTTCTGATCTTCTGAAAGACCTGTCTTTGGATTTACAAGCAGCATCGGTGCTTTATGAATTGCGCCGACAACGCCGCCTGTCAGGGCATCAGGATAATCCATACCTGTTGCAAGTCCGACTGCACTGTTATTAAGGACCTTAGTACCGCCTGCAAATTCTTTGAGGATTTCAAGATTTGTAGCGTATCTGTCCTCGCCGCCGAGTCTTGTGGACTTCTTGCCTGTATACTTGTCGATAGCAGACTGTATTTCCTTGGAGATAGCGCCTTCGCCGCCGATGATGTATACGTTCTTAACGCCTTTCTTTACGGAGTCTATATACTTCTTTGTCGCATCATCAAGACCTGTCTTTTTGTTTACGAACAGGATAGGAGAGCCTGTTGCGCCTGCGGCACTGCTTATGGATACAGAATCAGCGTAGTTATCGGATACTGCGAAGAAAAGGTTTTCAGGATCTTTGTTGGTCAGCATTTTCATAGCAGTTGCAATATTGGTTGCTGTTTCATATCTGTTTTTTCCAAACAGTCTATTGATGTCTTTCACACCGTTTTCTTTCAGAGTTTTCTCGACCTTGTCGCTGATAACGCCTGTGCCGCCGAGGATAACTACACCTGCTGCATTAAGGCGCTTGATCTCTGCAAGTGTTTCATCGGAGATCTTGTCTTTTCCTGAAAGAAGGATAGGAGCGTTTGTCATAGCAGCGATCGGTACGCCTGCAAGAGCATCAGGGAAGTCAAGACCAGAAGCGAGGTATACCATATTTGATTTTTCAAAGCATTTCTGAGAGATAGCTGTTGCGGTGGTATAGCGGTTTGCACCTGCCATACGGGCGTTGTCGGCTATTCTTATGAACTTGACACCACGGTCATGAGCGTAGCGGTGAGCATCACAATCATCAGCATATGCGTAAATGATGAAATTATCGTTTACATTTTCACTTGGACCTTCGCCCGAAGTGTTCTGCTTGTATGTTACGCCGAATGCGTTCCAGCCGATATACTGTACGGACTTAGGGATGATCACGCTCTGCAGAGCCTTACAGTTTGCAAAAGCATCTTCTCTGATCTCCTCGATGCCTTCTGCAAATATTACTTCGGCAAGCTTAGGGCAGCTTGAAAATGTATTGTTTTCAATCGTCTTTACAGAAGCAGGTATGGTTACACTTGTAAGCTTGGACTGATTGTTGAAAGCGTTATCTCCGATCTCCTTGAGACTGTCGGGGAGAGTCAGCTCGGTAAGTGAGCCTGTACAGAAAGCCATTTTGCCGATCTTTTCAAGACCTGACGGCAGATCAATCTTTTTAAGACCTGAGCAGGCGTTGAATGCACCGTCGCCGATGGTCGTAACGCTGTCAGGACATTTATACTCGCCCTTGATTGTAAAAGTCTTCTTTCCTGCAGGGCAGCTTATAAGTGTTTTCATGTCCTTTGTAAACAGTATGCCGTCAACAGTAGAATAATTCTTGTTCTTTGCATCAACGGTATAAGTTGAAAGATTCGGGCAGCCGAAAACTATATTGCCGCCTATATCTACAACAGAAGCAGGTATCACTATCTCTTTGAGACCAAAATCGCTGTCAAAAGCGTTATCGCCGATGAACTCAACACCTTCGGGGATAATGACTTTTTCAAGGTTCTCGACGTGTGAGATACCCTGACCTGCGATAGACTTGATGTTCTTTGGTACTGTAAGGGTCGTGCCCTTGAAGCCTGATGAATCAACGAGAATATCGTTGACGATGACAAGCTCGTTTTTACTCTTCATCTCCTCGAGCCAAGGAGTATTGAGGAATACCTCTCTGCCCATATCGGTGATATTTTCAAGATTGATGTCCTTGACACCGAGCTTGGTGTCCATAAATGCCCAGTTTCCAAGTGATATAGTTGCTTTTGGCAGCTTGAGGCTCTTGATGCCGCTTGATGCAAAAGCAGTGTCGCCGATGAATGTGAGACTATTAGGAAGATCAACTGATTCAAGTTTTTCGCAGCCTATAAAAGCACCGCTGATGATAAACTTATAATTATCGGGGATAGTGACCTTCGTCAGGTTTTCGCAGAACATAAACATAGCGCCCGCAACAGAATCTGTACCTTTTCCGAGAACTGCGGTCTTCAGATCATGGCACTCCTGGAATACACAATCATCAATGACCTTAGCGGAATCAGGAACGGTAACTGACTCAATGCCTGTGCATTTAAATGCCTCGAACCCCAAATGCTCAACATTTTTCAGATCAATAGCTTTCAATGAAGAACAGTTAAAGAATGCTCTGTTATCGATATTCTTGCAGCTCTTGGGGATATTCACTTCTTCGACAGAGCTGCACTCAGCGAAAGCGTCCATTCCGATCTCTTTGATACTATCAGGGAGCAAAACGTGTCTCATATGCTCCTTGCCTGCAAAAGCGCCCTGTGCGATAGCAGTTACTTTCTTGCCGTCAATAGATGCAGGGATAACGAGGTTAGGCTGTTCGCCTTCGCAGCCTGTGACAGTTACCTTGCCGTCCTGAACGATATAGCGGATGCCTTCCTCGGTCACCATCTCTGGCGGATCTTCATGCTCATCATCGCTTGGCTGCTGTTCGCTCTGCTGAGGCTCATTTTCTGCACTTGCAAGTATTGTTGTCTGGTCGGAGAAAGCATTGCGAGGAAGCGCTGCTGCCGAACCGAAAACAAGACAGATAGCCAGGATCGCTGACAGGATCTTCTTGGACTTCGTTGTTCTCATAATGTTACCACTCCTTTGATCTCATATTATTTATCACGCTTTGCGGGTTATTCGCATTTTAAGCAAATTTGTAGTTGTGTGATTTAGTTTGCAAATTTACAAAAAGTACAAACATCCCATGTTCGTATTATACAACATACCCTTAGAAATGTCAACCAATCTGCGACTTTTTATGAAAAATTAATAAAAGCGTTTGGGCAAATTGAAATGATAAAGAAATGTTAATATCAAAAGTGCTGTTTTAAAGGTTTTGCGCAGGGAACGGTTATGAATTAGATTTAAATAAAATAATGAACAAAAATTATTGATCGGAGTCGGGCTGATGCTCGTTCTTTGGTAGAATAAAAAGCCGTCCTCTGTGTATAAAACAGAGAACGGCTGAATTATTTGTGTTCGTGGTATATCTTATCGGTGTTGACGTTCCAGATCGCCTTTTTGTCGGTGGAGCCTTTTTTGATAGCTTTGACTGTTTCTATGGCGGTCATCATCGAGTGGTCCATATTGTTGTATCTGTGCTGACCGTTTCTTCCGACGCACCAGAGGTCATCAAAACTGTTCAGGAAATCCTTCACTTTATAAAACTCATTATATGTTCCGTAGTATGCGGGATATGCTTTGCTGACTTTCTCACAGTGCATATCTATTATCTTAGCATTTCCGATGATGCCTATCCTGCGTAGTTCTTTTTCAGCAAGAGCAACACATTCTTCTTCGTTCATTGACCAGATCTTATCGCTGTGTCCGCAGAAGTATTCAGCACCTATCCAGACGGTATTCAGCGGATCTTTTACGATATAAGGTGACCAGTTGTTGAAGATCTGCACTCTGCCGAGCTTTATATTTTTATCCTGAACATATATCCAGTTGTCAGGCGGAATGTCTGAGATAGTGCGCTTATTTGTTTCGTTTTTCAGTTTAAGCCTGTCAACAAGAAGTCCTACAATGACAAGGTCTCTGTAAGGAAGCCCGTCTGCAATGCGCTTTATTTCTTGTGGTGCGTTCATTGCACTGATAAGCTCGTTCACGGGCATTGAGGATATAAACTCGTCTGCAAAGAAATCCTCATCACCGCACTTGACTGAAACTATCCTTCTGCCTGCTGTATTCAGCTTTGTGACTTTGCGTTCAAAGAGTATTTTTCCGCCGAGGCTGATTATTCTTTTCCCGACATTTTCCCACATCTGTCCCGAACCGAGCTTTGGATACCAGAAACGCTCTATCAGCGATGTCTCGGTGTTTGAACGTGTTTTTGTTCCAAGGCGCTTGTTGAGCATATCTTTGAAAACAGCTCCGACTGAAAGCCCTTTGACACGCTGAGCGCCCCAGTCAGCCGAGATCTCTCGTGGATGAACGCCCCAGAGCTTTTCGCTGTAGCTTTCAAAAAACATGGAGTAGAGTTTCTTTCCGAAACGATTTATATAAAAGCTTTCAAGGTCGCTGCCTGGCAGCTTGTTCACGCATGAGTACAGATAGCTTGAAATGACCTGTGCGGCTGTGACAGGATCCATTTTTCGCAGGGTAGTGCTGTCAAGTGTGACGGGATATTCGTAAAACCTGTTTTTATAGCAGATATGAGAGCATCGGTCACGGATAAGCAGGACATCGTCAGTTTTTTCCGGATCAGGACCGCCCTTGATGTATGGCTTGCTTCTCTTCAGCAGTTTATCGTCAAGTGAGGGTTTGCCCTGAACAGGCATTATCTCTTTCCACCAGTTCATGATGCGTTCGTCTTTGGAAAAAAGGCGGTGTCCGCCGAGATCTATCCTGTTTTCTCCGTGGCGGACTGTCGCAGAGATGCCGCCAAGACGGCTGCCCGCTTCAAGCACGGTAACATCGTACTCACCGCTGCGGTCTTTGAGCAATTCATATGCGGCAGTAAGACCTGCAGGTCCGCCTCCGATGATAACTATCTTTTTCATGGGCATACTCCGTTAACTCTTTTGTTTATTATTTCCCTTGACGTTCTTTCCCTGATTTCCGACACGGTACCACATAAGACCGAGAATAGCCATTATGCTTGGCATCAGCGCACGGTAGGTGAAGAAGTTGTGCAGATACGAGTGATTCATCAGCACGCAGAACCTTACGACAGGAACGGCTGCGATAATTATCATAGTGATCTTCGGGAGATTGTGAGTGCGTTTGTTTGATCTGTATATGAATACGCATACGGCTGCAAAAACGGCTATCCAGATAAGTATTGCTATTACATTTATCTTGTCTGAAACAGGGGAGAGCATAGAGAAGTTTGCGCCGAGAGAGGAGAAAAACAGCTCTATGGGTGAGGTTATCTCGTCTTCCATTCCACTGAATCTTTCGGCAGCGGCTGCAACAGCGACCTCAGACATATTCCTGCCGAGCAGAGCAGAAGCAGCGAGCCATTTTACAACAAAGGTCAGAAGATAAGCATCGACCCATGCCGCAGCGCAGGCAGCAGACCTCAGAAGGCTCTTTTTGTTGTTCGGCTTTTCGCCTTTTTCTGCAACGATAAAGAAAGCGACTGTAAGCGGAACGAGCAGGGTAAGTGTTTCTGCGGTCAGGAAGTCTGCAAAGGCTGTGAGCGTTCCGACACCTGCGGATATTATCACAAGAGTCCTTGTATTGTCTGCATACTTGACATACAGCGGCAGCACAGCGAGCATAATGATGAACACGCTCATGTATTCTATCGTGGTAAATACGAACCAGAACTGTATCAGCACAGCCGAAACGCCGAAAATGACGCATGCGACTATGTGTTTTCTGCGAATCATTATAAAAATGTTCAGAGCGATAAGAAGGCTTATTATCACCGAGAGTATTATCCGTATCCCGTCTATGTCAGTAAGTGCGAGCAGCGGTCTTACCAAAATGAGTGAGCCGTGCCAGTAACGTGTATAGTCGTTGTTTGCCTGCTTGCCATTTAGCGTGGCTTTTATGCCGACAGCTGGTCCGTAGCCGTCGTCATAGTATTTGGTATCTATTGCTGCTTCAACGATATTGTCCGATGACATATTTGCGGCAACACCGAGCAGCACAGCATCAGCGTAATTATCCTGGATGCCGTGATAGATGCTGCCTATACTTGTGCCGTGAGGCGACTTAGCGGCGAGCTTTTCACTGCTTTTCAAAAGGTTGTCGTTTATGCTTTTATCAGGTACTGCGGCAGCTGCACACAGCAGTCCGAAGCAGACTGCAAGCACGGCAGCCCAGCAGGCAAGACATAAAAGTATAGTACGGACATTTTTCTTCATTTATCATTTCTCCAATTAAAACATAGTGAAAGAACGCAGCGCTTTGCTGCGTTCTTTCTTTGAAAGCTTACTGCTGTTTTAGATCGAGCTATGTAGTGGTTTCCATCTTTATCGCATCACATCGGACTTTAGTGACCTTGACGGCTTTATCAGAGCTGCTTATCAGATCTTGCAGCTCGTCATACGTCAGATTAGTCTTTCCTTCCTGGTCTGTATCGAACGAACAATACTTAAGCGATGTTCCATAGAGCGGATCACTTTTGTAAACAGCGGGGTCTTCTCCGTCGTCTCCGAGGAAATAGAAGTTGTTTCCTGTGCCTCTGAAGAATACGATGTTGTGAGTTTCTTCAAGTTCTCCGTCAACATAGCTTTCAAATACTGCATTGTTGTATCTTGTCAGGATATAGGAGTTATCATCCGAATCGATGCTTGGTACGATCTTAGTTACAGGTGTATCTGAAACTGCACAGCCCGACTTCGATCTGAACCAGCCGATATTGTAGTCGTCTGTTGCTTCATATTCGGGGAGCGTATAGCCATCTGCGGAAGCTGTTCCGGTATTGGTCTTGACTTCCTTTTCCTCTGCACCTCTCATATCACTGAGATTCAGCGTGCGGAAGATCGGAACTATTTCTATGCTTTCTTCTACGCCGGTATATTCATCTTCGTTCCAGCCTACGAATACCTGATATACGTCGCTGATATTGATCATGTAGTCGAAGCCTTCTGTCGGAGGAACAGCATCTCCTCCTTTGATGATATACTGAGTCTCGATCACTTCGCCGTTTCCGTCAAGGAACGTTACGCTCACGCCAAGCTGATATACAGGGTTTACGGTGAGATTTTTCTTAACATTAGTAAAATCTTTATCCCATTTCTCAAAGACCTTGATCTCGGCTGTATTCTTATCTACATAGTGATCTGCTATCTTAGGTGCTTTGGCATTCTTACCTTTGAGGATTATCTGCGTATCGCCGAGCTTTGTGTTGTCGTAGTTATAGAATGTTACCTCATAAGCTGTGTCGAATTCAGGTTCAAGATCGATAGCCTTTGTTATGCCTGTATACGATGCGTTCCAGCCCTTGAATACCTTTATGCAGCCTGCTTCGGTATCCTTATAGTTATCTTCCATTTCTGGAGCTTCGGCATCTGCACCCTTTGCGATATACTGGTTTTCACCTATCTGGTCCTTATTGTAATCAAGGAACCTTACTCTGTATTTTGTAGTAAACTCCGGCTTGATCTTCAGCACCTTTGTAACACTGTCGAACTCGGTATCCCAGCCTGTGAATGTGTACTGGAGAGTATTGTCAGCGTTATAGCCTGTCGCTTCTATCTCAGGTGCTGTTGCGGCTTTGTCCTCTTCGATTATCTGTGTCTCACCGAGCTTGGTCTTGCCGTCGTAATCATAGAATGTTACCTCGTAAGCTGTGGTGAATTCAGGCTTGATAGAAAGAACTTTAGTTACATTATCAAACTTGGTATCCCAGCCGGTGAAGGAGTAATGAACGCCTGACTTGACATAAGTTTCACTTATGTCAGGTGCTGTTGCGGCTTCGCCCTCTTCGATTATCTGTGTCTCACCGAGCTTGGTCTTACCGTCATAATCGTAGAAGGTCACTTCGTAAGAGGTGGTGAACTCAGGCTTGATAGAAAGGACTTTAGTTACCTTATCAAACTTGGTATCCCAGCCGGTGAAGGAGTAATGAACGCCTGACTTGACATAAGTTTCACTTATGTCAGGTGCTGTTGCGGCTTCGCCCTCTTCGATTATCTGTGTCTCACCGAGCTTGGTCTTGCCGTCGTAATCGTAGAACGTTACTTCGTAAGCCTTGCTGTAAACTGGGGAGACAGTCAAATCAGCGGTTATTTCGGTAAACGATTTGTTCCACTTGCTGAAGGTGTAATGGATACCAGATTTGGTGTAGGTATCTGTGCAGCTTGGTGCTGTTGCACTTTCGCCTTCTTCGACTTCCTGAGTATCTATCACGGTCTTGTCGTAGTCAAGGAATTTAACGGTGTAGCGTGTCTTTTCCTTGTATGTTGCAGTAACGGTCAGGTCTTTGGTTATCTTATCAAAGTCATTGTCCCAGCCGTCGAACAGCATTGTCCAGCCTGTTTCCTCGTCCTTATAAGACTTTGTGTAGGTCGTTGGTGCTGTTGCGCTGTCGCCGTCCTCGACTTCCTGAGTCTTGATAACGGTCTTGTCGTAGTCAAGGAATTTAACGGTGTATCGTGTCTTTTCCTTGTATGCTGCAGTAACGGTCAGGTCTTTGGTTATCTTATCAAAGTCATTGTCCCAGCCGTCGAACAGCATTGTCCAGCCTGTTTCCTCGTCCTTATAAGACTTTGTGTAGGTCGTTGGTGCTGTTGCGCTGTCGCCG
>CAMZIK010000009.1 GCA_947307175.1 uncultured Clostridia bacterium | reverse complement strand
TGAAAAAACTGCTGTGTGACACAAATACGCCAAAGGGAAAAACTTGTGCTCTTAATTTAGCTGATAAAGATCCGAAACTGCTTGAGATTACCTAAAGTGTCATACCCCCTGTGTCACAGTGGCATACCATAGAAGTACCCAATAGAATATATAATATATATGGGGGCTATTGCCTTCCGAAGGATACTAAGCAGTTATTATCAAATTATCAGGATGTTCCTGAAAGCATAATGCGTGCAACTGTAGACGCAAACAAAATTAGAAAGGAATACATTGCGGAGAGAATAAAGCATTTTGTTAAAGATGAGAACGTTATTGGTATCTATAGGTTAGCAATGAAAAAAGACGCTGATAATATCCGTAGCAGCTCAGTTCAGGGTGTTGTAAAGAGGATAAGAGAAAAGTTACAGAATAAGATAATCATTTACGAACCATTATTGAAAGACAGAACGCTTTTTTATGATAATGAAGTGGTAAATGATTTGAACTCATTTAAGGAACGTTCAGATATTATTCTAGCTAATCGATATGATAAAATGCTTGATGATGTAAGAGGAAAGGTTTTTACAAGAGATCTCTTTGGAAGAGATTAACAGCATAAATGAATGCGAAAATTGAAATGGTATATTGTATATATTTCAATGTGACACTCCGCACCTGCCCATCCGAGCAGGTGCTGTTTCTTTCTGCCATAAGAATCGAACAAGCAATTCGTCAAAATGACGAGTGTCTCAAATCGTTTAGAATCAAGAAATGTGACAGCTTGCAGGAGAGAACATCCGTTTGCACCTTGTATCTGTTGTCAAAACGCTGAAAATTGTGACAGAGGTCATTGTGACTATTGACACCATGGCTCGATTGTGATATATTATACTTGTGACAGTGGTCAAAGCGACTGGAGGAATTGATATGAACAAACAGCAGGCAATAAAAGACATGATAGAGTATATCGACAAGCATTATCTGAAACATAAGTACACGCCGTCACTGCGTGACATCGAGGCGGAACTTGGCTTTTCAAGGCAGACTGCACTTCGGTATCTGCAGGAGCTTGACGACCAGGGCGTTCTGAAGTATGACGGCAAGACTGTCATAACCGAGAGGATAGCTCAGCTCACAGCTGACGATACTGTTCGTGTTCCCGTGGTCGGTTCGATACCTTGCGGAGTGCCAACAAGCGAGGAGCAGACCAAAGGTAAGTATCTTTCTATCCCGAAGACCTGGGTTCGTTCAGGTAAGCACTATATCCTCAAAGCAAGCGGCGACTCTATGATAGGTGCTGGCATCGACGACGGCGACCTCGTGCTTATCAAGATGACAAAGAAAGCAGAGCTTGGACAGATAGTTGCAGCTCTTGACGAGAACAACCAGAGCACACTCAAAAGACTTGTGTTCGATGAGAAAAAGGAAAGACCTGTGCTTCGTGCGGAGAACAGGCACTACAAAGATATATGCCCACAGCAGATTGTAATTCAGGGAGTAGCTGTTAAAGTCATCAAGGATCTGCTGTAAGAACAGGAGAAGAAATTGCAGATCAATGACAACAGACGAAAGATGCCCAAGCTCAATTGTCCCCATTGCGGTGGGCGATGTGCCGATGTGGCAGACGCAAAACTGAAAAACAACAGCGTGCTCACCAAGACAGAAAACGAGCCTGCGGACTTTATGATTGAGTGCCCGAGATGCCACAAGCTGTTCGGGCTGTATATAAAAGTGCTGCACAGCGCGTGAATAAATGCAAGCTGAAAGTTTATAAAATGATTTGGAGAGGATAAGCCATGTCAAGTGTATCCAGGAAAAATAAGAAAATGAAACGGAACAGACTTCCTGCGGAATACACAGAAGGCACATTCCATTTCAAAACAGGAGAGGGCTGGAAGGCATGTTATGACAGCGAAAGTGAACTATATACCGCTGAATCCTTTTGGGCTGGTCGCTACGATCTATATGAGATAACTGAAGAGATATTCAGCGAATTAAAAACAAAAGGAATGAAGCGCAGAGATGCCCAAGAACTTATAAGCACTGGAAGGCATTTGTATTTAAGCGTAAGTGACTGCAACAATTCATACGATATTGCAGTTGATGAAAACTATGCCACGCTGTGTCCATGGGCTAATGTACAAAAAACCGGGGAGTTGTGGAATAAGGAACTGACCGATATGGCAGTGGCTGTGTTTCCTTCCGAAATGAAGAATGTTGAGCAAAGACTGAAAATCCAAAACGACAAAGAAAATACGAATCGGTGAGATCAACAACTTTTTATTATAGAAAAGCATTTAAAAATAGTAGTGTACCCAGCCTGACTAACTCGGACTGGGCTTTTTGCTGCAAAAAACTCCCGCCTATGCTTTCAAATAAACGACAGTCATTTGGGTGTTTTAGAGTCTTCTCGATTTTGTTCGGTCCGGTGTGATATATTCAGATCAAATGAAAGGGAAACACACCAAAAACCACTGGAAAACAGAAAATCATATTTTCACAAAGGTTTGCAAAGAACCTGCAAAGATCGGTGTGCTATTATATAGACACAACAAAGGAAACACACCAAAACCGCAGGAAAACAAAAGATTAAAAAAATGAAAGGCTTGCAAAGATTTGTGTGTTAAACTAAAGTCAAAGAAAAGGGAAAACCCCAAAAACAAAATCAAAAACAGAAAAGGAGAAAACACTATGAAAAACACAAAGATAACAAGATAGATCGCAGCAATGCTCGCAGCAGTAATGATGATGACAACAACAGCCGCTATCGGCGCTTCGGCAGCCAGCTCAGAGGCATTCGCAGCTAACAAAACATCTATCACAGCGGCGCAGGCTGAAACCGTATTCAAGTTTGACGGTACACGTTACACAAGCGTAACAGCTGCTGTATTGAACAAGCAGATCAAAAGCCAGTATTTCGACAAGACCGAAATGATGAAATTTGTTGACAACATCCGTGAGACAGGCGGCGGCAAATAGTCCATAGCAGATTATCTGCGTGAAAACAATCAGACACTTCCCGAGGAAAGCTATACCGGTTATGCGCCTCACGTGGATCACAGATACATCCTCGTTGACACGAAGATAACCACGACCGCGAAATACAACAGGACCGGATCCGATTGCAGCGGTGTAGGACACTTCGCTCATTATTATTCGATATACTACTATGATATGACCGAGACTATCAAGGCTATTGACATCTATGATCCCGAGTGCAAGGTACAGGATGTCGTTATCAGGACATATGAGCGTGAGGAAGACGGCGACAGCGGCGATGCAACGGCAAACAATATCAAGGATAAAACCGTAGCATTCCTCACAATAGACGCACGCGCTGCAGCAAAGAATGATAACATCAAGACCAATGAGCCTATAAAGAAGAACGGCGGACTTGACATAAAGGGACCGAAGCAGGTCTTCTCCGATTACAAGCCGGTAATAAAGGGTCCGATTGTAAAATAAACATCGAAAGGAGAAGCAAATATGCTTATTTCAATAACGATAACAGTTCTGCTCACAGCAGGCGGCGTAGCAGCTTACTTTATTCTTTAGTGAACCAATGACTTGAAAAGCATTCGTGCAGAAATAGCACGGGTGTTTTTTCTTTTGCTGTGAATACTGCAAAGAAGTTGCAAAGGTCTGTGTGATATTATATAGACACAGCAAGAGGAATACCCGAGGAGGCAGGAAGCTTCGCAGGGAAAACTCAAACGACAAAGCTTTGCAAAGAAGTTGCAAAGGTTAGTGTGATAAACTAAAGTCAAAGAAAAACAACAAACAACAAAACCAATATTAAAATGAAAAGGAGAAAACACTATGAAAAACATGATCAAAACCAACAACACAAACATCAAGGAGGAAACAACAATGGAAACAAAGACAAGAAAGAGCGGCAGAAAGTTTATTTCAACGATCGCATCGGTACTCGCAGCAGCAACAATGATAACGGGATTCTCAGCATTCTCCGCATCGGCAGACACAAGCGCTAATTACAAGCATGACGGCGAAAGCGGAAGCAATTATGTGAATGCAGTCGGCAAGCACCCAGGTGAAGCTGGTTTCAACTTTGATTTCAGCGACACAGCAGTTAAAGAGAACGGCAAGCATGACGGCGAAAGCGGAAGCAATTATGTGAATGCAGTCGGCAAGCACCCAGGTGAAGCTGGTTTCAACTTTGATTTCAGCGACACAGCAGTTAAAGAGAACGGCAAGCATGACGGCGAAAGCGGAAGCAATTATGTGAATGCAGTCGGCAAGCACCCAGGTGAGGCTGGCTACAATTTCAACTTTTAAAATCTATAAAGATACAAGCACTCGTGCGGTTTGTACGGGTGCTTTTAGTTTTGCCGCAGCCTTGCCGGAGCCCTGCAAAGATGTGTGTGTTAAACTAAAGTCAAAGAAAAGGGAAAACCCGAAACCGAAAGTAAAAACCAAAAACAAAATCAAAAACAGAAAAGGAGAATTCAAAAAGACTGGTACAAGAATATAGTTCTTCCCACAGCTCATTTCGATGAATACCATGGTACTGCATTCAAGGGTTACTACTCTCACGAGGGCTTCAACGGCTATGACATCACCAAGGGTTATTCAAAGAACGCAGATGCCCCCAAGTGGAATCTGCTCCACAAGATACAGAAGGGCGGCGTGTGGATGGATATTCCCGAATTCAACAGAGAGAACCTCGGCTACGGTTTCCTGTTCTTTGAAAAGGCATAAACCAAACGATAAATAATAACAGGATACAAAAGCTCGGCGCTCTGCACACTGCAGGGCGCCGTTTTGCCGTCTGGATCGGTATGCTGTTATACGGATCATCAGATTAAAAAGGGGTTTTTCGTTTTATTCGTTTATTACATACATAAAGCGGTTCTGACCTGAGTTGGCAAAATACCGACTCAGCTTGTCTTCAGCATGCGGTGTGAAGGCAATGTATACTATATGCCCTACTATATGGCCTGGCTGCTGTAAGTATATCTTTCGAAGAATAAAAGAATTATGACTATCGAGAATGCCTTGTTGCGTCCCTTATAGTATATCATTTTAGGGACAAAATGATAAAAACAGAAATAAGTAGACGAATGACGAGCAATGTGTTATAATATAATAACAATTATCCATTCGCCATGCGCGCCATGCCCGATCCGCTATTACACTGTTACAGGAGGTTTCAACGCTGATGTCACAATTTAACCAAGATCCCTATGTTGCTGGGATGATGAACGAGCAACAGCTTAATCAGTTAAGCTACGCCTTACATAACTACTGCAAAGTAATGCGTGTGCCCAGGCTTGGAGCAGTCCCCATTGTGGTGACTGTTCTTGAGGGTGTGATATTAACTCTTCTCATTGTTGCTTTTGGGGAGAGTATCTGGCTTGCTTTGGCCATAGGTGCCTCAGTAAGTGCTGTGTTTGCTTTTCTTTGCTGGCTTACCTACAGACTGCGGGCAGGAGCCTCAAAAAGGTTCAACTCCTACCTTGCCGCAGACGGAGGGCGGATGATGTTGATCGACTTTGCCTGGGCACAGCCCTTTGCGAACGATCAGTTCAGGCTTGGCAGATATTTTCTGTTTATCAAAAACAGTGTTGTACTAAGGCTTGACAGTATTACTGATATAGTAACGATAAGAGGTCATTACCGTATGGTCCCGACGGGCGTTTATCTGAGCGTTGCTGTTAATGATGAACACGGCAAAATGTCATTCCCGCTTTGCAGTGTCCATATTCTGAATGCTCAGGCAGAGATCGATATGATACGTAATGCCGTGCTGCAAAGGCATTGGTAGGTATGAACTCAGTAACATAATCTTGCAATTTAACTGTTTGGTAAGGAGAAGAAATGAATGAATTAAAACTGATCTCAAACTATACATCAAAATATAGTACCGCACGTAATGATATAAGATAAAAATCAAGATTGATCTGTATTTGCAGGCTTTGGGTGAAGAAAAATGATCGAACAGAAATATGTAAGCTGGAATCCCTGGCACGGTTGTACAAAATATTCCGAAGGGTGCCGTTACTGCTATGTTTATCGGCAGGATGAAGCGTACGGCAGCCCGGTATCGTCGGAGAAATGCCGCAAAACGCTGAATTTCGACCTGCCGATAAAAAAGAAACGTGACAGAACGATGAAGATCGCTCCCGGCTCTATTGTCATGACCTGCTTTACCTCTGATTTTTTACTCAAGGACGCAGACGAATGGCGTGATGAATGCTGGGAAATGATAAAGCTTCGCAAAGATTGTATGTTTTACTTTTTTACGAAGCGCATCGAGCGCTTTCTGGAATGTGTACCTGCTGACTGGGGCGACGGCTATGATAATGTTATCGTTGGCTGCACCTGCGAAAATCAGGATCGTGCTGATTTCCGCCTGCCGATCTTCGCCGAACTTCCTATCAAGTACAAAACTATCATTCTCGGTCCTATGCTTGGCCCAGTCGATCTTGAAAAGTATCTTGACGGCAGTATCTGCGAGGTGGCTTGCTCAGGCGAATCAGGCTTAAACGTGCGGCCGCTTGATTATAAATGGGTGCTTGATGTTCGCCGACAGTGTATGAACAAGGGCGTTGCTTTTCAGTTTCATCAGACAGGAGCGTATTTTATAAAAGACGGAAGAAAGTATCATATACCACGGCATTTACAGGTATCTCAAGCCCGCAAAGCAGGGATAGACTATAAGATCACAGACGGATCTATACCCGATATTTCGCCTCAGAACGACCAACAATAAAACTGCTGAGCGATTTGCAGTAATAGAGCAGTATTGCATCACAGACAATTTCAGACTGTATCGATCAAACCAAACTAAATGCTTGCATTTGGTTTGGTTTTGTGTTATCATATTCTTGTTAAGTCAAAACATAATACAAAAGCTTTCATGCCATGTTGTTTTCTACAATTTGTCATCAGGGCAGAGAGCAAAACTATAAAGCTCAATATGCGACGAGGATAAAGCAAAAGGCTCATTCGGCAAGTATTACACCTACATCTACGGCGCAGATGCGAAATTTGACCACGATGTGACTATCGTTGGCTACGACGACCATTTTCCCAAGGAGTATTTCAATACGCCCGCATCGCAGGACGGTGCCTGGATAGTGTATAACTCAAATATGGGAGAGGGCTTCAACTACGTTTCGTATGATTGCCCGTTTAATTATACGATAAGCCATACTATCAGCGATAAGTATTCCGAAGTTCTCAGCTATGACGCAGGCAACGAGATGGACAGGATCATCAAAACAGGCGATTCCACCAAGACAGCAAATGTGTTTCACAAGAAAGGCAAGCTGGCGGCTGTCGGCACTTTCAATGATTCTGACAAGCAGAACATCAGGATAGAAATCATGTCCGCCGACTTCAAAAATGTGATTTACACCCAGGACGCTTCGCTCGACTATCACGGTTATCATACAGTTGTGCTGACAACGCCCGTTGAAGTCGAGGACTACGCAGTGGTCATCACCTATTCAGACGGCGCACCTGTCGAGGGCGAGAGCCACGATTTCGGAGCTGCGGATTATAAGACCGTTTCAGAAAAAGGACAGTCATTCGTTCTTGTGGACGGCACATGGAAAGACCTCACCGATGCCGATGCAAAAACTGTATTAAAGACCGATTTTGCACCCGGCAACGCCTGCATCAAAGCACTCTATACCAAGTAAAAGATCAAGGCGACCCTCTGCGGCCGCCTTTTTGTTGCGTTGTATGAAATGCGGCAGCTTAACACTTATCAGTATCATCTCCCCACACAAAAGCGTTCGCATCTTATTTGATACGAACGCTTTATTCAGTATTCATAAATGTCATTGCGACTCCTTTTTTTAGTCGTCTTCCCGTTCAGGAAGCCATAATGATAAGCTTTTTTAATGCTTCCGGAATGATCAGAAATAGTTTTCTGCTTTCGGTTTTATCATCTGCCGTTTCGGATCATATTGCTATACCCATGAGCAGCACCGCTGTTCCGATCGCAAACAATGCTTTCATCATCTTCGTTTCCTCCTTTCTTCGTTTATTGGTTTGTTTCAAGTACTTATTTATACTTGTCAGTTCAGTGCGCTGAGAAGAATGCATATCCCAAAACCTATCACTGGGTTTAAAAGACTTATCCCGCCGCCGATCAATGCCGCCGTCCCTTTGCTCATAGCCGTTTTCTCCTTTCGTGTTTTTGTTGTTTCCCTTGCTGTGTCTATATAATATCATCCCCACCCTTGCAATACGCTTGCAGGATCCTGAGTTTTTCAAAAAAATCTTAAAATTTTTTCTGTTTGATATTTTTCTGTCCGAAACAGCTTCAGAAAGGCTTTTCGCCGCACTTTTTGTTTAAAAATATATGATTTTGATACTATTATTTAATATCAAGACTTGAAATTTCTATTAATTTATGATATAATGAAAACGAAGTAATGACTTATACTGTTTTACCAAAATGAAAGGAGGATAATACTATGGACCGATACACGTATCCTGATGAGGTCAGAATAGCTCTGGAATCTCAGAAACAACCGCTTGCAGTGTATCAGCTCATCGACAATTCAGTAGTTACTATCCTGCTTTCTGACGGTTTTTGCGAACTTTTAGGATATTCAGACAGGGCGCAGGCTGTCTGGGATATGGACCATGATATGTATAAGGATATGCATCCTGATGACAGGCAAAGGATCATCGAAGCGTCTGTGAAATTTGCAGCCGAAGATTCTGCCGAGTATGAGGTCGTATTCAGGACCAGAGCAGGAGTAGATTCGGATTATCATGTGATACATGCTCACGGAAAACATATATTTACCGAGACAGGTGCCCGTCTTGCACAGGTCTGGTATATGGACGAAGGCGTATATGTCGAAGGCGAAGAATCTGCCGCAAGCGGTATGAACCGTATGATAAACAGCGTTCTTCATGAGGAAAGTATCCTCAGAGCTGCAAATTATGATATGTTGACGGGGCTTCCGAACCTGACTCGTTTTTTCAAGCACTGTGAGATCGGGAAAGAGAAGATGTTGAATGAAGGGGAAACGGGCTGCCTTCTGTATATCGACCTTAACGGAATGAAATATTACAACTCTCGCTTTGGATTTGCTGAAGGCGATAGACTGCTCAAGTCTGTTGCGGATATTCTTGCAGGGTTCTTCGGGCATGAGGAATGCTGCCACATCGGAGCAGACCGCTTTGCCGTAGCCACTACGGCGGACGGGCTTGAAGACAGGCTGCGGTCTTTCTTTGACGAGTTCGAAAATAAAGAAGATCATCTGCCGGCAAGAGTGGGTATCTATCTGTTATCTATTGAGGATGTTCCCGTCAGCACAGCCTATGACAGAGCAAAAATGGCTTGTGATGCTGTCAACAGGTCTGAAAAGTCATGCTATAAATATTATACCAGCGATCTGAGCGAGGCAAACAGCCGCCGCCGCTATATCCAGTCGAGCATAGATAAGGCTATCAGTGAAAAGTGGATAAAGGTTTATTATCAGCCTATCGTTCGTGCTATAAACGGCAGAGTGTGCGAAGAGGAAGCCCTTGCAAGATGGATAGACCCCGAAAGAGGTTTCATGTCTCCTGCTGAGTTTATCCCGTATCTTGAGGAATCAGGACAGATATATAAACTTGATCTGTATGTGCTCGAACAGGTGCTTGATAAGATGAAGCGCCAGCAGGAAGCAGGATTTAATGTCGTTTCTCATTCTATCAACCTTTCACGTTCTGATTTCGGTTCGTGCGATATAGTTGAGGAGATATGCAAACGTGTCGATGAGTCGGGGATCCAGAGGAACATGATAACCGTTGAGATAACAGAGAGTGTTGTCGGCAGCAGCCTCGAATTCATGAAAGGCCAGATCGCACGTTTCCAGCAGCTCGGTTTCCCCGTGTGGCTTGACGATTTCGGAAGCGGTTATTCTTCGCTCGAAGTGCTGCAAAGCATCAGGTTTGACCTGATAAAATTTGATATGAGCTTTATGCGCAGACTTGACGAGAGCGACAGCGCAAGGGTCGTTCTGGCTGAACTTATGAAAATGGCTGCGTCGCTGAAAGTCAGCACCGTCTGCGAAGGCGTTGAAACACAGGAGCAGGTAAGCTTCCTTCAGGAGATCGGCTGCTCTAAGCTCCAGGGATTCTATTTCTGTAAACCTATCCCTTATGAAAAGATCGTTGAAAGATACGAAAAGAATATACAGATCGGGTATGAGGAAACAGATGTGTCTGACTACTTTGAAACGATCGGAAGCCTCAATCTTAACGATCTGGACGTTATCGCCAGCCAGGGTGAAGATTCTCTGCGCCATTCCTTTAATTCAGTACCTGTCGGAATCATAGAGATAAGGGATAAAACAGCACGCTTTGTTAGGTGCAATGCTTCATACCGACAGTTTATGGACCGCTTTTTCGGTATGGATACACAATTTATGTCGCATGAGTATACATCATTCAGCAACACATTCTGGGATCATGTTGTGAAAAAGTGCAGTGAACGAGGCGGAATGAACTACTTTGATCTGAAAATGCCCGACGGCTTTGTTCTGCACGCTTTTGCCCGCTGGATCGGAAGTAATAAGAATACAGGCGATATCGCTGTTGCCATTGCTGTTCTTTCGATAAGAGATCCGAAGAAAGACCTGCCGATCGAGCGTATCCTTGCTGTTGTTGAGCCTTTTGGCGAGCATATGCACGGCGGTCTGTTCATCTACAAGGCTGACGACAGCGAAGAACTGATATATGCAAATAAGGCTGTCTGCGATATTTACGGCTGTGAAAGCCTTGAGGAGTTCAAGGAGTATTCAGGCTTTAATTTCCGTGGAATGATACATCCCGACGATTATCAGAGCGTTTCCGAATCAATAAAAAAACAGCTGTATGAAGACCGTTCCAAGCACGATTTTGTGGAGTTCCGCATCATACGCAAGGACGGAAAGGTACGCTGGGCAAACTATTACGGACAGCATCTTGAAGCTGAAAACGAGAACGGATATTATATTGTCTTCTTTACCGACAATACCGACCTGCACCAGCAGGCAGAATCCGACAAGGCTGTGCGCTCTGCTGTCATTGAAGCACTTACCAAGGGATACGATTCTGTATGGCTCATCAATGATGTGCAGACTCAGCAGTTTGAACTGTACCGTATCGATCAGGAAATGGTACACCTTATGCCTGCACATATGGCAATGAAGCTCAAGAAATTCTCAGATGCGTTTGCTTTCTATTCCAAGCTTGTTCTTGAACAGGACAGGCAGCAGTTCCTTGACGGAGTCTCAGTTGAAAACATCGTAAAGAATACGGAAAATAAGCCTATCTATTCTGTGCCGTTCCGCCGTGTCTTTGAAAACGGTGTCCGCTATTACAGAGTCGAGTTTTCAAAGCTTGATCTGCCCGGCGGAAAAACAGGCATCGTAACAGGTTTCAGAAACGTGGACGAAGAGGTTAATAAAGAAATGCAGATACAGCGGTCTCTGCGTGAACGTTCCGCTGTTATCGAAGCGCTTACCCGAAGCTATGATTCTGTGTGGTTCATCAAGGATATGGAAACCCAGCAGTTTGAGCTGTTCAGGGTAGACGATGAGATGGTCCATTATCTTCCGACGATGGAAGCAGTAAAGATAGAAAAGTATTATGATGCCTTCCTCTTCTATTCCAAGCTTGTCCTGCAGGAGGACAGACAGCGTTTTATCGAGGCTGTCACACCTGAAAAGATAATCGCAAATACAGAAGGGAAGCCGATCTATTCAGTTCCGTTCCGCCGTGTGTTTGAAGACGGTATCCGCTATTATCGTGTGGAATTTGCCAGAATGGATATGGGCAACGGCAACATCAATATCGTTACAGGTTTTAAGAATGTGGACGATGAATTCCACAAGGATCGGTGAATCATATACCTCAGATAAAACCGTATCCTGCGCTTTTCAGGCGCTATATCAAAGCCTGCACAGTGCGTTAGTATTATCTCCGAATGACTGAGAAAGGAGCCGCCGGATGAAAAATAATAAGCACGGCAATAACTGGACTGCATATTATGATCCGCAGACCGGACGGTACTTTGCAGAGATAATGTATACCAGCCGTGAAGGACGGGAGCATTACAGGTACGAAATAACCGGAGATGTTTATGCACGCTTAGGTACATTTGGCAGCGACTCGGATAACGAAGATCTGATAAAGTCAGCAAAGATGACATATTCATTTGAAAATACCATGTATGGCACGCTCGGTCCTGAGAGGACCGTATGGGATGAAGAAGCCAACAACACTATGAAAAAAGCAGTCAAAAAGCACGGAAAACGGAAAAAGAAATAGTATAGGTCAAAACAGTTCTAAATATAACGACCATGACCCGACGTGTATCTCATTGAGCGTACAGCGTCGGGTCGTTTTTTATAAGCTGAAAAATAAAAGCTCAAGGTTAATGTGACGTGAGTTGTTGCTTTTTAAGCTTTGCTGTGGTATAATAGTATCGGTCGTCAGATCATTATCGGAGCATCATTTACCACGGGGGTGCTGAAATGTATTATAATATAAAAAATACGCTCGAAAAAACTTCCGCTCTGGACTTCAGAGCAGGAAACGAAAAATATGTCGCCGTGCTTTCCTCGGCAGAGTGGTCAGAGAACAGGGATAAGTTTGAAATGGGAATAGAAATGGACATAGACCTTTCTTCTGTAAACTCTACCAAAGCAGAGGTGAACTACGATTCTCTCACAGGCACTTTTTCTTTGCCCGACAGAGAGGATATATCAAGACCAAGCATCAATTTTGCGTTCGCTCTTGACGAAAAAGGCGTGGTTTTCATCGACGACAACGGGTTCGTTGAAAAAACGATAGATCGTATCATCAGCACAAAACGCTGGGCTGTCCCAAGCCTTGAACGCTTCATTTATGACTTCCTTGAACAGATAGTGATAAAGGATCAGATGCTGCTTTCAAAATATGATAAAGAGCTTGACACGCTGGAATCAGAGGTGCTTACCGACGGCGAGAAAGACCCTTCGTTAAAGGTGAGCCGTATCAGAAGCGACCTGCGTGACTTGCGTATCCATTATGAGCAGCTCCTCGATCTCGGACAGGAACTTGAGGAAAACGAGAACAACTTTTTCTCAAAGGAAAACACAAGATACTTTCACCTGTTCACCCAGCGTGTGTCACGCCTTCATGATATTGCGACCTCGCTGCGTGATTATTCCATACAGATCAGAGAGCTTTATCAGTCACAGCTCGATAAGAAGCAGAACAGGATAATGACGCTTCTCACAGTCATAACCTCTATCTTTATGCCGCTGACACTTATAGCAGGCTGGTACGGTATGAATTTCAAATATATGCCCGAACTTGAGAAAGAAGCAGCGTATCCGACGGTGATAGTGGTAAGTATCGTTATAGTGATCGTCTGTCTTATCTTTTTCAAGAAGAAAAAATGGCTGTGACCTGCACTGTCTGAAAATAAGAGCATCGTATCCGTATGCTCAAATGAACATCAACTGATAACGGGGGTATAATATGGGAAAGTTTATTGCAAGAGTCTGCATCGACGATGATTTTTCACAGCAGCACATAAAGGAGCTTGGCAGCTTCTGGGACAGTGTGACCGCATCTGCCGATCCTGAAAGTGATATCGAACTGATGATAAAACGCTTTACTTTCGCACTTTTCAGAGTCGGTGCACAGACAAAGGATGAATGTGTGCAGGCGCTTAAAAGAGCGTGGTCTGTGGCATTTCCCGATGATGACAGCCTCACCGACATTTTCTGCTTTGCAGACAGCGAAAATGAAAGCTCTCAGCTGATGACTACCATTTTCAGAAACTACTACGGCGTGAACGAGTATGTCCGCCTTGCGGCAGAGCTTTATGAGATAATCCCTATCCTGCAGGAGAAAAACGCACTTGATGTGCTTATCCAGCAGAACTATCTGTTTGCAATGGACGGCGGCTGCGGCTTTACGACCATGCTCATGTCCCTTGGCGACTTTCTGCATAGAATGAACGTCTATCCGCAGGAGCAGTTCAAGGACAGACTGTATTACCGTGAGTTCAAATGCGGCATGGAATCCAAGAACGGCTTCGGCACAGCAGATGACGTAATAGAATCTCTCTCGTCAGAGCGTGAAAACAACCAGTATAACATCATCGGACTTGACATCGCTCAGTTCCTTGACGGCAGAAAATTTGACGATCTGCGTGATTTTATCCGCAGGCTCAACAGCTATCAGAGCGATTATGTCTACGTCTTTCGGATACCGTTTTTGGAGAAGAAAGCTCTTGATGAGATCGCAGCGATAATCTCCGATCAGATGCTTCTTCGTGTCGTGCAGGTGCCGCCGCTGTCTGACTGTGTCCTTATGGGATCAGTGTGGAACAACGTCACCTCAAAGGGCTTTGGGTTCGATGAGACCGTTATGGATACCATACTCCGAAAATTCCAGCAGGAAAAAATGGACGGAAGATTTTACGGCTTCAAGACAGCTGCAAAGATCTCAAACGAGCTTATGCTCTGTAAGGCAGCAGATGCCGCACTCAAAGAAAACAGCGGAGATTCGCCCGACCGCAGCGTGATCTCAACCGATGACCTTAGCAGGTTCATAGGCGAGGAAAAAGAAATCCTCACAGGCTATGATGCCCTCAATGAACTTATCGGAATGCAGGATATAACCCAGCGTGTCAAGGAAATAGTCGCTCAGGTCAAAATAGCCATCGCAAATGAAAAACTCGACCGCCCGTGTATACATATGCGCTTTACAGGTGCGCCCGGAACAGGAAAAACCACCGTTGCAAGGATGATCGGTCAGATACTCCGTGAGGAAGGCATTTTAAGAAAAGGCGGCTTCTTCGAGTATGAGGCAAGAGACCTTGTCGCCGAGTATGAGGGACAAACAGCCGTAAAAGCAGCTTCTATCTGCCGTGATGCTTACGGCTCCGTGCTGTTCATTGACGAAGCCTATGCGCTTGACGAAGGCAAGACCAACGGAGCGAATTTCGGCAAGGAGGCTATCGCAACTCTTGTTTCTGAAATGGAGAACCACCGTGACGATATGCTCGTTGTCATGGCAGGCTACAAGGACGATATGGAGCAGCTGATGAAAGTCAATCAGGGCTTGCGCAGCCGTATGCCGTATATCCTTGATTTCCCCAACTATACCAGACAGCAGCTCTTTGAGATATTCATGCTGATGGTCAGAAAGCATTTCAAGTACGACGAACAGCTTGAACAGCACGCACAGGAGTATTTCCTCGCACTTGCAGACAGTTACCTCGCATCAAAGGAATTCGCAAACGCAAGATTCGTGCGCAACCTTTATGAAAGAACATGGTCAAAAGCAGCGCTGCGCTGCACAATGGCAGGACATACCGATATTGTCCTGACAAAACAGGATTTCATCTGTGCAAGCGAGGAAAAGGAATTCAACGAAAAACTCGAAACAAAGAAAACGCTCGGCTTCAATAATAAACTCTGAATATAAGCCCTGTCCGTTAGTTCGGTCAGGGCTTTCTGCTGCACAAAAAAACCTCGGAAAGCTTTCAGCTCACCGAGGCTTTGAAATATCAGTCCTTACTGTACTGCTTGATAGTAATATCTCCCGATGAAGTGTCGATAGAGATCCTGCCGTCACCCGAACCGTAGCTGTATGTGTCGCCTTTCTTTGACATCGAAAGCTCCGACTCAAAGTCGCCCGATGAGGTGTCGACCTCTATCGTGAAATCTCCGTCCTCGGGCAGATAAATAGTAACATCACCCGATGAGGTATCAAGGCTCATCTTTGAAGGTGTTTTTCCTGTCTTGAATGTCATGTTTCCGCTTGATGAGTCACCGCTAAGCTCGTCAACGCTCTTGAGATCAGCCTTTATTTTGCCTGACGATGAATCGAACTTTGCTGTCTTCACCTCACTCGCTGTGACTGTAACATCGCCCGACGAAGCGTCCGTGATTATCTTGTCGCAGTCGCCTGTGAGGTCTATCGTGATGTTGCCCGATGAAGTATCTGCCGTGACCTCGTCAGCCTCGCAGCTGTTGAGCGAAACATTACCCGAAGATGTGTCAATATCGAATTCCTCTGCCTTTATCTCATCAAAAACCGTGTCAGCGGAAGACCCGTCATAGCTTACCTTTGAAAGCTTTGTATCCTTCGGCAGCTTTACCTCCAGCTCCTTTTTGTAGTCCTCAAATACAAACGCCTCGCCCGATTTGCTGAACTGTATGTGCAGAGTCTTTCCGTCCACCCAGGTGTGTACCTTTTTAGCATCCGAAAGGTCTTTCTTGCAGCTTTCCGTTACGCTCACATTTTCTCCGTCATAGTATGAAACATTCACGCTTCCCGATGACCAGTTGATGTCAAGCTCAGTTATCTCTCCCGAGTAATCAAGATCTCCAGCCGAGTATTTGTCAGCATTTCTGTAGGTCGAGCCGAAGCTGAAACAGCCCGTAAGGCAGCTTGATATAAGTGAAAGCCCCAGAGCAATTGCAGCAGTTTTTTTGAGTGTGTTTGTTGTTCTCATTTTTTTGTTCCTCCATTTTATTTTACTTTTCTTTGTTCTTTATCTTTTTCTCTTTAAGTATCCCGACGATCATAAGTATAGCCGAAACGATCGCACCGATAATTAGTATCACCCATTTAAAACGATCCTCCGTTGTGCTTACATTCAGATCGCTGCCGAACGGACTGCCGGGTAAAAGAAGCTCACCGCCGAACATCAGCCCGCATATCGTGTCAGCCAGAAAGAAGATCACAGCCGACATAAATACGCATATCGCTGCTTTGAACTCCTTGTTCAGCTTTACAAATCTTATCACCGCAAACAATGCCCAGATGTATGCAAACGGAACAAAGGAATAATTGAATGCGTTCTCAAAAAAGAAATCGTCGCCGCTTGTGATACCGATACTGACTATCATAATGATATATGTCAGCGTGACAGCTGCCATAGCAGTAAGTGCCTTGTTGTTTTTCAGTATCTTTGCTATCGGCTTTGCCCGCACGACGAACGGTGAGAATATCACCGTAAGTCCGAAGACGACTGCCGATGCAGCAACAGCGAACCAGCTTCCGCCCGTGTAGATGCTGCACACACCGAGCAATACAAGAAGGCTTGCCGTGAATGCGCCGAGCGTACACAGCGCTTTGTTTTCGGGGACCATAAGCGGTACTACCGTGAGTGATGCAGGAATGAACATCGCCGCCAGCACGATAAAGAACCAGGTCAGCCCTGCACCTGTTGCAAGGTTCACGATAAGGCATACAAGTATCGGTATTGCAAATATGCCTCCTATTATGCTGCCTGCAAGCACGCTGCGGCGCTTGAAGAATTTTGCCTGTTTGTCAAGCACCTCGTTGCGTTCTTTGATTATCTCCGTGTTTATCTCGCTTTCGCTTTTTCTCATATCTTCCAGCATCTTCGAGCAAACACTGCACTCTGCAAGATGTTCCTCAACTGCCTGAGCGCTTGCGCTTGAGCAGGCATTGTCCATATACAGCGGCAGAAGATCACTGATAATATCACAGTTATGTTTCATTGTCGTCCATCCTTTCTTTGATCTTTAATCTGGCACGGTGATAAGTGACTCTCGCCCAGCTCTCTGTCTTTTGGAAGATAGCAGCTATCTGTGCAAATGACAGCTCGCCGAACACTCTCAGCTCAAAAACTTCTCTGTACGGTTCCTCCATTGAGTGAAGCAGCATATGTATCCGAAACGAGCTTTCCGAATCGGTTATGCTCTGTTCAATGTCGCCTTCTGTGTCTGCGATCGTTTCATCGGGTTCTTCTGTCAGCCGTGATGTCCTTCTTGTTTCGTCAATAAAAGCATTTTTAGCTATCGAGCAAAGCCAGGAGTAACATTCTGATTCGCCTCGGAAGGTCTGTTTGGTGGTCATCGCCTTGAAGAAGGTCTCCTGGGTTATCTCCTCAGCCTTGTGCTGATCCTTAGCCAGAGTCATCACATATGAATATACCCGCATATAGCACGCATCGTACAGTTTTTCAGCTGTCTTTTTGTCCAATCACCGCACCTCCTTCCTTGGCTTTCATAGGTTAGACGAACAAAAGTCTTTTTCGTTACAAATTTTTTTGAAATAATTATTTTTCTGCGATAGTTATATTGAAACCAGCGCTTTCACGGCACTTTTTTGTTCCCGCTTTTTTGCAGGCGATCCGTGAACAGAGAAAAGCCATACGGAATTTTTCTTCTGTATGGCTCAGTTATAATATTTAACAGTATTTTGCCGCTATGCAGGTAACGTTGTCCGTTCCGCCGTTTTCCACAGCAGCCTCCGCAAGATCTCTCGCTGTGTTTTCGGAGTCCTGCTGCATAATGTCGATTATCTCGTCTTCGCTGCACATATCGTACAGCCCGTCGCTGCATATCAGAAGGCTTGAATCTTCGTCAAGCCTGAACGGCTCATAGAACTGCGCATCAAGTCCGTTCCCGTCAACGTCAACTCCCAAAAACAGCGTAAGCTTGTGGCTGTCAGGGCTGGTCTGCGCTTCTTCGAGCGTGTAGATGTTTGCCTTGTATTTGCGCATAGCAAGCGTGTGGTCTTCGCTTATCTGTATAAGCTCTCCGCCTTTCAACAGATAAATCCTGCTGTCGCCCAGCGAGCAGGGATAAACTATGCCGTCCTTGATGAAAACTACCGCCATAGTCGTGCCGCCACGGTCGTTCCCGCTGTTGTCGAGAGTATGGCATATCTCTGCATTTACGTTATCGACATACCCGTTTATGATCTTCTGGTAATCCTGCGGCTCACAATTCTTCAGCTCATCAAAAAGCTGCGCCGACCTGTCTGCTGCAATGCGTGATGCGACGTCCCCCATTTTTTCGCCGCCCATTCCGTCGAACACTCCCAGGAACAACTCGTCCCCGTCTATGTCTCCGCAAATGTTCATAATGTTCTGTTCGCTCGGTTTAGCCTTTCCGTTGATGGAAAAGCTGTCTTCGTTGTTCTGCTTTCTGTTGCCGTTGTGTGTCGAAACGGACAGAGCTATCTTTCTACCCATTTTTGTTCCCCTTTATGAATCTCTGTTCTTTATTTTTAGTGCCGCAATGCTGACGAGGTAAAATAAGAATGCCAGACCCAGACAGCATACCCATGCGGTTATAACATTTGATGCCGTGTGTTCGTAAGCTTCTTCCGCCTTGAGCCGTGTGACGTTCGGGAACGCCTTGCTTATCTCCAGTGGGAATTTGTCGCTGTTGAAATCGGCAATGCTTCCGATAGCGCTCATGCCCCATTTGCTGAAAGTCAGATAAGCTATCTTTTCGCTCCACTTGCCAAGCTCAAACAGCACGCCGCTCATTATCAGCTGAAGTATCAGCGTGAACGGCATTATCGTCATGGCTGTCGTCGGTGAACCTGCGATAGATGAGATCATAAGCCCCATTACGTCAGCTCCGAATATCATCAGAAAGATAGTGATGAAATATTCTATCATCGCAGGCATCAGTACGCCGTCCGAGTTAAAGTCTATAAAGATGTAGCATACACCCAGTATTATCACCGACTGTATAAGGCATAGAATGAACTGCCAAAGCACCGTAGCGGTGATGTAAGACGAGATCTTCATTCCCGATCTGTATTCCGCACGGATTATCTCATGCTCCTTGCAGATGTTCTGTATCGAGTTGAACACGCCTATCCATATCGAAGCCGAGGCGATAGAAAAGAATCCCGACTTTGTGCTTTCATATGTCGTGAACATATCCTTCCCGACAACCGCAGCCACCAGGAACGAAACTATAAAAGCAAAGACTATGAACTTCCAGAACTTCTCCTTGAAGGCGATACGTCTGATCTTTCGGAAGTAAACATGAGTCTGCTGAAAAAATGATGCATTCTCCATTTCAGATATTACCCTTCATTTTCAGATATTTGTCTATATAATAGTCTGCCTTTCCCTTTCCGCCTTCTGTCTGCGGATTTATCTCTATCATAATGTCCTGCAGCCTTGAAACGCCGAAGAATTCCTTTGCGCCGTCAATATCTCCGAAAAACGCAAGGTGTCCCGCCCTGTCCTGAGAGTTCCTTGCAAGCACCAGAACCTTCGTGAACAGCGAAACAGGTTTTCCGTCAATCACTTCCACAGCATCGTCAGGCTCGTGAGATATGACCATAACTATCTTGTTCTCACGGGATATTTCTTTGAGTATCTCCATCTGCTGAGTCCTTGATGCAGCGTCAAGTCCTGAATCAGGCTCATCACAAATGAACACTCTCTGGTATCCTATAAGCTGATTAGCAACCGATACCTTTTTCTGCTGTCCTCCGCTAAGCTGCCCTATGTACTTGTCAGCGTGTTCCTTGATGCCGACGTGTTCAAGCACCTCGTCCACACGCTTTTTCCTTTCCTCTTTTGAGTAAAGGCTTCCGAGCTTGATCGAAGCCGTGTCCATCAGCGTGTCCCTGACCGTGTCGTTCACCCTCAGCGTAAGGAACTGCGGTACCATGCCTATCTGTGATTTCATGCTCTTGAAGTTCTGATAAAGGTCCTGCCCGTTGAGTATTATCTTTCCGTTTGCTTTGCTCTCTCCGAGTATAGCCTTTATCAGCGTGGTCTTTCCTGCGCCCGAGCCGCCGAGGATAAGCACGAAGTCTCCGCTTTCAAAGTGCGCCTGTATGTCTTTGAGCAGCACCCGTCCTCCGCCTACGACTTTCTTTTCAATGTCCACCGTAAGCGTCGTTCCCGCTTCCTCGGTGTAGTTGTAAATCAGTCCGTTCCCCGTAAAAATGAGAAGCGTGTTCGCTATCCTGATAACATCGTTCGGATAAAGCCTTGCGCTGCCATTCAGCTCCGTACCGTTGACACAAATGCCGTTTGTGCTTTTGTTGTCGTAAATAAAAACGCCCTGAGCCGTATTGGTTATAACAGCGTGCTGCCTTGAAGCCATAGGGTCATTTATGACCAGCTCGCAGCCTGGATCTCTGCCTATCGTTACCTTGCCGCCGTAAATGCTGAATCCCTGCCAGGTCTCGTTTCCCTTTAGTGACGTGCTGAATATCATCAGTACAGCTTCGGGGTGAGGCGTGTTCAGATCGCTTCGGTCTATCCTGATGATGTCTCCGTCCGAAAGCCTTACCGCCTTTGTTCCGCGCTGGTTGTAAGCAGGCAGCTTTGAGTTGTTGATAAACGAACCGTTGAGGCTGTTGTTGTCAAGATAATAGTAGCTCCCGTCCGAATCATCGTAAATGAACTCTCCGTGTTTCCTGCTGACTATCTGCGAATAAAGGGTAATATCCCTGTCGCTTTCGGGATAAGCTCTGCCCACCGTCATGCTCCCGTGCAGCTCCACCGTTCTGGGCTGATGCGTGCTGTCTATGATCAGTATGCTTGCATGGCTGTGATCTTTCGCAGCATCGTGAGCATAATACATCGTTTTAAATGAAGATGTCAATTTGAACGTTCCTTTCAGTCACATCTGCATCTCCGCCAGAGCATACAGCAGATGTATCATACATTACCGCCTGAGATGATCTCTTGTTTCCCACCGTCATTTTCAGTATAAGCAGCGTCAGCGCCGCAAACACCGCAAAAATAATTATCGCACCGATGATAACTCCTGCGCTGCTTTTTTTCTTCGCAGCAGCTCCCTGACTTATGACAGGGGCACTGTTTTGTGATAAAGGCTTCTGCCACGATGGGACAGCTCCTATGTTTCCTGCCTGCTGAAAAGCAGGGGAGGGCTGCTTGTCTGCATACTGTGTCGCATACGGATCTGTGCTGCCCGAAAACATATTCTGCTCAACGGGCGCATCTGCATAGACTGTCGCAAAGCTGTCGCCAAGCTTTGGCATCGGTTTAATGTTGTAGCTTGGGTCTGTCAGCGCCCTGATGATCTCTCCGAAACTCTGGAAACGTCTCTGCGGTTCATATTCACAGCACCTCATAACAATTTCCTTGAGTCTCTGAGAGCCGTTTGCAGGCGGACCAAATCTTTTTCCTCCGAGCCTGTCAAAGATCGCCTGATCTATCTCGTTGTGAGACATTCCCGCCGTAACAAGCGGCAGCGAGTTATTGTTGAGCAGATAATAGAGCGTGATTCCGTAGGAATAAATATCTGCCGTCTTTGTGTATCTTATGTTCGTGTTCTTTACGTTCCAAACCTCAGGTGCGATGAACGGCTGGGTCCCCGCCATAGTAGAGCCTTTGCCCAGAGCGTCCTGCTTTGAGATGCCGAAATCTCCGAGCAGATAGTTGCCCTGATCGTCAACATAGATGTTGTCCACCTTAACATCACGGTGCAGCATACCTATGCCGTGCATCGCCTCAAGCGCATTTCCTATCTGGAAAGCAAGACAGGCCGCTTGATTGTCAGTCAGTATAATATTCTGCCGCATATAAGCCATCAGCGGAGTGTACAGATGCATCTGTATCAGAATATCAAAGCCTATCACACTTCCATAATCATCGTAAATATCCCTTATGCTGTGAGCAAGGCACTGAACAAGATTCGGCTTGCCTTCCAGTCGGTACATATTCTTTATCTCGCCGACCATTTCAGCTTTCTTCTTTTCGATGTATGCCGTCCTGTCCCCGATGATATGATTAAGCTCCTGATCCATCAGGATAGGTATTATCTTTACAGCGCTGTATCTTATCTCGCCGAAGAAATTCTGCTTGAAGCGGTAGACCCTGCCGAAGCTTCCTCCGCCGATAAATTCGTCCTTGTACCAGTTTTCCCAAAGCGGTTCGTATGAACTCAGCCTTTCGCCTGCATCTAACATATTCTCACCTTTTTTCTCAGTCTTGAGACTGCCATGTCTCGCAGCTGTATATCACCCATATTATATCAGATAACGCCTTTTTAGTCAATAAACCGACAAAACTATTTTCTGTCTTTTGGCGGCAGTATATATACTATTTCTCTGCGGTTGAAAAGCCGTGGGATAAACCTTGCAGTGTTTGCAAGCCCACGTGATATTATCATATTCGAGTGCCTTCCGCTTGTAAGTTTCGGAAAGATTCCCTGCCCCGGAGCGAAAAGTCCCTGCCCGAACAGCCTTATCTGTCCGCCGTGAGCGTGACCGCTGAGTATCAGGTCTATCTTCCTGCCTCGTAGGTGCTTTTTCAGGTATTCAGGGTGGTGACAGAGCAGCAGCTTGTAGCCGCTTTGCTTTTCAAATCCGTCCAGCCAATCTGTC
Organism: uncultured Clostridia bacterium; assembly: GCA_947307175.1. GTDB lineage: Bacteria > Bacillota > Clostridia > Oscillospirales > Ruminococcaceae > Hominimerdicola. The sequence goes on along the minus strand of CAMZIK010000009.1, from coordinate 21,533 downwards.
AGCGGCTCGTATCTCTGCGGCGCATTGAAATAATCCCACGTCGGATACATCTGCGCCTTGCCCTTGCGGAACTCGCTGTAAGCACTTGCTCCCGATGATGTCAGCCCGCCGATGCAAAGCCCCTTGAAATGCACAAAGCTGTTGTCAAGCACCGTCACACCCGTTTCGGAAATTATCATTTTGTCCCTGTCCGAAAGCATCCATTCATGATTGCCCAGCGAAAAGAACGTCGGCGCACATTCCGCACAAGCCTTCAGAAAAGCAAGAGAAAACTTCGGCTGAAGTATTACAGGTTTCTGCGTGTCTGTCCTCACCCGTTCTATTATGTCGCCCGCAACAGCGATAATATCGGGCTTGTGCTTTTTTATCGAGCAGATGATCTCCCCGAAAGGCCTGTCGTGTATGTCTGCGAGCAGGCATATCCTTACGGGAACATCATATCTGTAAAACGTGTCTTTCATTGTGTTCTCCTTTTCGTTTACTGACTATGATTATACCATACCCGGCGCCGCAGGTCAACGGAAAAAGTGCCGTACATTTTATTACAAGTATGAAATCTCATACAATGTATCTGCGCAGAACATTTTCCTACAATGCAACCGATTATAACATCAATGTATACAATGATATGTTGACTTCACATTTTATCGGGTGTATAATCAAACCAGAAAATGAAACGGAGGAATGCTTATGAGTATAGATTTTTCAAGGCTTAAAATGTTCCGTACCGAAAGCGGACTGACCCAGGAAGAACTTGCAGAAAAGCTCGGCGTCTCCCGTCAGGCAGTCGCCAAGTGGGAGAGGGGAGAGTCTATCCCCGATGTTGAAAGCTGCGTAAAGCTCGCCGAGATATACGGCACCACCGTAGATATGCTCGTCCATAGCTTCGGGACCCAAGTGCATACAGGAGACGGAAAGCATATTTTCGGGCTTTCAAGGGTAAATTCCAAAGGACAGCTCACCCTGCCTGCATCCTGCCGTAAAGTTTTCGGCATTAAGCCGGGAGACACCATGCTGATACTCGGCGATGAGAACAAGGGAGGCATAGCCATCGTCAAGGTAGGAGGCATGGCAGGCAGCCTCGCAAAGTTCATACATAAAGATAAGGAGTGACATAAAAATGCTCGCTGTAGAAACAAAGAAACTGACAAAAAACTATAAAGACCTTACCGCCGTAGACAGCCTTGACCTTTCTGTTGAGCAGGGAGAGCTTTTCTCGCTGCTCGGAGTCAACGGCGCAGGAAAGACCACCACCGTAAGAATGCTCTGCTGTCTTTCACAGGCGACCTCAGGAGAAGCTTTCGTCATGGGCAAAAGCTGCAAAACAGAAATGCCGCAGGTCAAATCGCTCATCGGCATCTCACCGCAGGATACCGCCGTCGCAGGCAGGCTCACCGTTGAGGAAAACCTCATATTCATGAGCCGTGTCTACGGCTTTGACCCCGAAAAGAGCAAACAGCGTACACAGGAGCTTATCGGGATATTCGGCATGGAAAAGGTCAGAAGCAAGCGTGCCAAGACCCTTTCGGGCGGCTGGAAAAGAAAGCTTTCCATAGCTATGGCGCTCATCGGCGAACCTAAAGTGCTTTTCCTCGATGAGCCTACGCTCGGGCTCGATGTCCTCGCAAGGCGTGAGCTGTGGCATGCCATAGAGCAGCTCAAAGGCAAAATGACCATTATCCTTACCACACATTATATGGAAGAAGCCGAGCAGCTCTCCGACCGCATAGCGATAATGATAGAGGGCAGGCTCGCAGCTCTCGGAACTCTTTCCGAGATAGAACAGCAGGCAGGCACACAAGGACTTGAAAACTCCTTTGTTGCGATAGCTGAAAGGGGAGTGCAGAGATGAACAGAAAAATGGCTTTTGCTTCACGAAATATCAAGGAACTCCTGCGTGATCCTCTCGGTTATATCTTCTGCATCGGCTTCCCGCTGATAATGCTTGTCCTTATGACGATCATAGACCAGAGTATCCCCAAGGAATCTGTCAAGACCTTTCATATCGAAAACCTCGCACCCGGCGTTGCCGTGTTCGGTCAGATGTTTGTAATGCTCTTCACAGCGCTCAATATCTCCACCGACAGAGGCGGCACGTTCCTAATGCGCCTTTATGCAACACCAATGACCGCAGGCGACCTCACCGCAGGCTATATAATCCCAATGCTCATCGTTTCAGTAGTCCAGTGCATAATCACCTTTATCGCCGCATTTATCATCTCCATAATCATCGGAAATACGCTTAGCATCGCAGGTATGCTCGTCTGCATACTCACACTTATCCCGTCAGCGCTGATGTTCATCGGCTTCGGTCTTATCTTCGGCGTCCTGTTCAATGAAAAGACCTCACCCGGTCTTTGCTCCATAATCATATCCCTCGGCGGCTTCTTCGGCGGCATCTGGTTCGATGCCCAGAGTACAGGCGGAGTGATGCTGAAAATATGTAAGTGTATGCCGTTCTTCTATTGCACAAAGTCAGCGCGCAGTGCGATGACGCTTGACTTTTCGGGCGAAGCATTCCTGCTTCCTCTTGTGATAGTTCTTGTGTGTGCCTTTGCACTTACGGCTCTCGGCTGCTTCACCTTCTCAAAGAAGATGCGTGCCGACCTCGGCTGAATATATCCAAAGCTCCCGAAATCTTATCGGGAGCTTTTTTCATGCTATTTTTAAACTGTACAAAAAAACGTACATTAAATTCGTGCTTGATTTTTTCTGTTATATATGTTAGAATTATGTGGGGTAAAGCTGCAAAAAAAAGATAAAAAAGCAGCTCAGAACAACAGAAAAAAGACATATAGCGGGGAGAAAACAAAAATGACAAAACAGTATATCTTTACCGAGCGAGCACACCTGATGTGTCCGGGTATGTATTATGGTATCGCCGGTGTTCTTGATGCGCCATGCGACAAGAGCCGCCTGAAGCATACGCTTGATACCGTTTCCTATGCACACCCGTTTTTAAGAGCCGTTTTAGGCTATGAACAGGATAGTGACCGCTATTTTTATGACATCACGCAGCAAGGCAAAACACAGCTGACCGTTTACGATGAAACGCCCACAGGGCTTGACGACCCCGTCGTGATCTCCTGCTTCGAGCAGGCAGTAAAGACGGATACAGACCTCACCAAAGAAGGAATGCTTCGCATTTTTGCATGGAAAATGAACGACAGCACCTGCGTGCTTTTTGTCTTTCATCACCTCCTTGCCGATGGCAGAGGAGCGCTGGGGCTTGTCAGGGAGTTTGCCGATATGTACGTCAGCGGCAAAAAGCCTGCAACCGTCGAAGAACGTCTGATACAGTCTGCCGAGGACCTTCCCGGCGGCGCACTGATAAGCGGACTTAGCAGAACACTTGTCAATATGTACAACAAAAAGTGGATAAGAGAGGGCAAGCACCTTTCCTATGAGCAGTACCACGCCTTTGCAAACGAGTATCAGAAGCAGCACGCCGCATCTCATAAAGTGACCGTCACCGAAAAGGATAAGCTCAGCGAGCTGCTTGAAAAAAGTCACGAGCAGGGTGTCACCCTCAACGATTATCTGCTTGCGCAGATGTTTGAAAAACAGCATACCTTCAAAATAGTGATCGCAAGCGACCTGAGAAGCAAGCTTGAGTGCTACCGAAGCGGTGCGCTGGGGAACTATTCCACCGCCTTTACCGTCAAGCTCAAAAAGCGTGGCGGCTCTGTCTGGAAGCTTGCAAGGAGCGTGCATAAAGAGGTCAGAGACCTTATCGCCGATGTGTCTTCGCTCTGCCTCGTCATGAGTTTTTATACCATAATAGAACCCGGCCTGCTCGATGCAGCTGCACCCGCAGCACTCGGCGGATTTGACAGCAGAGCAGCGTCCTCGGCAGGAAAGTCGATACTCGGCTATTCAGGTGCAAAAGGCTGCTGCATAACGAACCTCGGAAAGCTTGAAAGCACAACTCTCACAGAAGCCATGTTCATTCCGCCCGCATCTCCCGCAATGAGATATACGCAGGGCGTCGTCACCGTCAACGGCAAGATGTATACCTGTACCGCCGAAAGAAACTGAATAGTACAAAAAAACGGACTGTATAGTTTTACAGCCCGTTTTGTTTTTCAGCAGTTTCCTATATAAACATATTTCAGCTTTTCCCCTGCAATTTCCGCAAACCTGTGCAGCAGCGAAATATCCGTAGCCTCACGGTCAGTCATTTTAAAGCGTGGGAAAAATCTCGTCAGATGCAAAGGCACATCTTCCCCAAGCTCCGCTACCCAGTCAACAAGCTCCCGAAGCTCGCCCTCATCATCGCTGATGCCCGGAACAACAAGAGTAGTGATCTCAACATGACAAAACTCCACAGCCCTCCTGATGAACTTCTTCACCGTCTCCAGATCGCCGCCAAGCACCTTTTTATAGGTGTCTGCATTAAAGCATTTCAGGTCAATGTTCATCGCATCTATGCAGTCCGAAAGCTCATCAAGTACACCTGCCTGCGCACTGCCGTTGGTAACGACCACGTTTTTCATGCCCGCATCTCTGATGAGCCTTGCGCAGTCCCTCACGTATTCATAGCACACCAGCGGCTCGTTGTAGGTGAACGCCGCACCGATGTTCCCTTTGTCCTGATACTTCTTCGCTATCTGCAAAAGCTCCTGCGGCGAAAGCATTTCAAGCCCGTCGCTCATCTGCATCGCCTGCTTTGACCACGAGATCTCATGGTTCTGACAGAACGGACACCGCAGATTGCAGCCGCAGCTCCCCACAGAGATTATCTTTGAGCCTGGATAGAACCTGTATAAAGGCTTTTTCTCTATCGGGTCAAGAGCGATAGAGCAGACCTTACCGTAGTTTTTTGCCACGACCTCTCCGTCCGTGCAGACCCTTGCTCCGCAAAAGCCCACCTGTCCTTCCTTCAATTCGCAGTGCCTGAAGCAGACCTCACATATTGCCATACGATCACGCCCTCTTATTTGTGCCTGATTACCTCGAACCTGTGCAGAGTTAAAGGCTCGTCCTGCCTGATACCGCCCTTTCTCCGAGCAATATCCACCTGCTGTCCGACCGAGTCCACACCTTCAAGGTCAGGCAGCAGCAGCCCTCTTTTGAATCCGCACGAAACAATGACACCGTATCGCTTGACATCAAGCTCGTCCATCGAGTGTATCAGTTCAGGCTCACCCAGCACATCAACGTTTATCTCCAGCTGTGAAAGCTCGTCCTCTGTGATAGGGTCAAATCTCGGGTCACGGCTTGAAGCGCTGACCGCATTGTTGATGATCTCCTGTGCAAGATTCGGTTCAGTCGGTCCTATCGTACCGATGCAGCCTCTCAGCTCGCCGCCCTTGTGTATGCTCACAAATGCGCCTGCCGCCGTGTTTATCATCTCATCTGGAAGCCCTTTGGGAACATCAGGAACTTTTCCCGTTTTAGCGTATTGCTCAACAGTCATTCTCGCAAGCTTCACATACGGATCCTCAGCCTGCGGATAGAACGTGCAAACACCGTATCCAACGCCCGTAACGTCCTCGTGCGACAGCGCCTCAGCCCTGACTTTTGTTCCGCTCAGCGCTCCCGACATTATCACAAACGATCTGTGTCCGCACTCTGCCGCCTTTTCGCAAAGCTCCTCGTCAAACTCTTTAAGCTCGCCCAATGCGCCTCTGCTGCACACCTCCATGAGCTTTTCGTCGTAAACAGGTCCCTGCTCAGAATATCCGTAAGGACCGTAAGCCTGCAGCTTGTGTGAAAGATCGCCGCTTGCAACATAGACAACACGCCGCCCCGTGTATTCGACCGCCTTTTTTATGACCTTGCCGAATTTGAAATGCGTATCCAGCGGCAGCCCTGACAATCCTATCCTCACAATATCAAAGTCCTTGTATTCCTTTTCAAAAAAGTATAAAGGAACCATCGTTCCGTGGTCGAGCTGTCCGTCACGGCCGTCACCTGAGATAGTCGAGATACCCTTGTTGCCTGCAAGATTTGTGATAAGCTTTGCAAGCTCGCTGTCATAACGCTCATCAAACGTTACCTGAGGCGCACGGAAATCCGCAAAAGACCCCTTTGCACCGTCTCCCTGCGAGACATGGAAGCAGTCCCTGTACATCGGAGCGTGCGGGCTTGAAATAATTATCGTGTGAGGATGCAGATCAGCGATCTGCCTTGCGACCTCACGGTAAGAGTCGATAGTTTTCTGCACCTCTTTTTCGCTTCCCCGTCCGACCTCCGAAACGATAAGCGGAGGGTGAGGAACGATAAATGCTGCAAGAATCGGCATATGCAAAACTCCTTTCGGCAATTCTCTGCTTCAATTATATATTACATATGCACCCGTGTCAAGAGCCTTTCTGCCTACATTTTAATATACCAGCCGCCCTTTTTCGTCATCTCCGCCGTCGGCTCGCTTTTGGGCTTGTCGTAAGGCGAATAGATAAGCTTGTGGTTTTCCGCCTGCTCCTGAGAAGCCGTTCCGAACACTATCTCCTTGTGCTCATCGTCAACGCCGATGTAAAGAAAATCCTCGCCAAGCACCGTTTTGATGTCGTCCTTGATCTCACCATAGCTGACAGCGTCCTGTTCGTAAACGAATTTCGGATTAAGCTCATCGTGCTTGATAAAATACTCTCCCACCTTTTCAAAAGCGCTTTGGTTCTTGTTCAGATCATCAAGAATGTCTTCCTTTTTGATCTCGTGCGGGATAAACAGCAGGAAATATGCTCCTACTAAAGCTGCGATGAATACTGCTGCAAAAATGATTTTTTTCATAGCTGATACCTCCTTTTTGATCTGCCTGAAGTATAGCTCAGAAAAGTCAGGAATTGCAGCGCTTTGTGGTGAACATATCCGTAAAAGTGGCGAAAAAAAGGCACTGTTCAATTCACCACAGAAAAAGTGTAATTCACCACAAAAAACATTTAACAAATTATAATAGTGTTATGATATAGTCAGGATAAAAACGAAAGGACTGATCTTATGTCTATCCTTAGCAGACTGATCAAAAGAAACATCTTAGGCAAGCCTCTGCGGTCGTTCGCAATAATCATAGCGCTTGCCGCATCAGCATTTGCGATGCTTTTCTGTATCGCAGGAAGGGAAGCGCCCGAGCACGCTATGAGACAGCAGCTGCTGAGCGTATACGGCGGTTCGGAAATGCTTGTGTTTGATGCAAAGACCGCCGAGCTTCAGCTCAACAAAGCCGATTTTCCCGAAGGAACAAAAATGTTCATGCAGTCCGCAGCCGAGGTCAAAGCCAAGTCCGCAAAGGGTGAATATCCTGCGGCTGCCTCTATCGTCGATTCAAAGGCAGGCAAGCAGATAGGGCTTTTTGATTCAGAGCTTGATGCAGGCAGCGGAGCGATAATCTCCGAATCCTTCTCAAAAAAAGCAGGTCTTAAAGAGGGCGACAGCGTAAGCATCACCTATACCCCAAAAGCCGATGCAAACGCAAAGAGCAGCCCCAAGACCGTTTCTGTAAAAGTAAAGCAGATAAGCAATGATAAATATCTGCGCAGAAAAACAAGCACCATTATCATAGGCATGGACAGCTTCAAAGCTCTCACAGGCAAATCGGGCTATAAGACCGCATTCGTGGATCTGCCCGATGATGTCGATGTCAAGTCTCTCGCAGCCGACCTTACCAAGAAATATCAGGCAAAAGAGTATGTGTTCAACCCTGTCCTCACCGACAGTGTTCTTGATGATATAAGCAAGCAGACAATGGTGTTCTACCTCATCTTCGCAGTCGTACTTCTCATGACCCTGTTCCTGACATTCTCCATGTCAAGACATATCGCCAATGAAAGACTTTCCACCATCGGAACTCTGCGAAGCATCGGCGGAAGTATCCCCAAGACGTCAACACTTCTGATAATCGAAAGTGCTGTCTACGGTCTTGTCGGCGGTATCATAGGAGCAGTCGGATTTGTGTTCGCAGGCGACTTTGCAGTGCGTGCGCTGTTCGGTTCAACAGGCGATTACAGTATGCCGATATGGTGTTATCCTCTTGCCGTAGTGCTTGCCATAGTGATACAGATAATCTGCCAGTCGGGCGCACTTATAAAAGCTGTAAGAACTCCCGTGCGTGACATCATCTTCTCCACCCGTGATACAGCCTATAAACTCAGCATTAAAAAGGTCATCATCGGCGCAGTGCTTGTTGCAGCAGGCATAGTCATCGGTCTGATCTCCTCAGATACCGTGTTCAGTATCACATCAGTATCGCTCATCTGTGTAGGTTCTGTAATGATACTCCCTATCGTGATAAAGCTTATTTCCAAGCTTTTCGTCAAGCTTTTCGCATCGCTCGGAATGCCGACCGCAAAGCTTGCAGCCAACGAAAGCTCGCATAAAAAGAGCGCCGTTGCCAGCACCCAGCTGACATTCATCGCTCTTGCGATAACCACAGCAGTGTTCATCATAAGCTCAGCGATAGCCGATACATACAGCACCGACCACTATAACTTCGATGCGCAGATATACGTAAACAAGCGCCTGAAAGAGTGTGAATTCATCACCAAGCTTCCCGAGGTCGAGAAGTATCAGATGTATTCACAAACTGTTCTCAACGGCACTCTCAACGGCAGCAAAAAGCATTACATCAACATTATCGAATACAATGATTTCAAGCTCTATTCTATCATCAGCGGCATCGGGAAAGAGCCTGCTTCGGGCGAAGCTTATGTTGGAAGTGAGTACGCTAAAAAGTATAAGCTTGAAGTAGGAGACACCGTCGAGATAGAAGAACCCGATTCTGTCATCATCGATAAGAACGGCGGACAGGAAACATATAAAGTCAAGCTCAAAATAATCGGCACCGTTGATACCACCTCCGATCACCGTGACAGCTTTGTGGTAAACAAGCAGTGGTATGCAAAAGAAATGGGCGATTATGTCGACAGCATCTATGTTAAGCTCTCAAAGACAGGAAATCTTGAAAGTCTCAGGACATCTGTTGAAGAAAAGATCCCAAGTGCCGATGTTAGTACCGTAGCTGAAAAGATCCAGCAAAGCGAAGAGGATTGCAGCAGCATCATGACCGTTATCTATTCTATCCTCGGAGTCGGCTGTGCGCTTGCACTTCTCGGAGCAGTCAGCAATGCAGTCATCGGCTTTGAGCAGTCAAAGCGCAAGTATGCAGTTCTCCATTCCGTAGCCGCAAGCAAGAAAAAGCTCTCAAAGCTCATACTGATCGAGACCCTGTTCTCATCACTCACCGCAGGCGTGCTTGCATCGCTCCTTGGTATCCTGCTTTCGGGAATGATAAATTCAACGCTCGATAATTCAGGAATGACCATAGTTGTACAGTACAATTTCCTAGCCATAGCAGGATTCATACTGGTCCTTGTTGCAGCGCTGCTGCTTGCATCGATCAAGCCGATACGCTCACTGAAGAAAATGAATACAGCCGCAGAGCTGAAATATGAATAACGGAGGTAATCACATGAATAACGTTATAGAGATAAAGAATCTGAAGAAGCATTTTGGCAATGGAGAAAATGAAGCATTGATCTTTGACGGCGCTGACCTTGATATAGAAAAAGGCAGCTTTGTTTCCCTTACAGGAGCTTCCGGAAGCGGTAAATCCACACTTTTGTACCTCATCGGCGGACTTGACCGTGACTTCACAGGAGACATCAGAGTCACAGGCAGAAGCATAAACGGCATGGACGATAAGCAGCTCTCAAACCTGCGTTCATATACCATGAGCTACGTTTTCCAGTTCTACAATCTCGTTGCCAATCTCACCGTTGAGGAAAATATCCTTCTGCCTATCGAGCTTTCCGGCAGAAAAACAAAGGACTATAAAAAACAGCTTGAGGAGCTTCTTGAGCTGACAGGACTCACACCCAAAAGGAACAACTATCCTTCCCAGCTTTCAGGCGGACAGCAGCAGAGATGCTCCATAGCAAGAGCAGTCCTCACCGAGCCTGAGATACTTCTTGCCGATGAGGCAACAGGAAACCTTGACAGAAGATCGGGCGAGGAGATAATGAACCTGTTCAAACGCCTTAACGAAGAAAAAGGCATAACCATTCTCCAGGTCACCCACTCCGACGAGTGTGCCGCCTACGGAAACAGGATAGTAAAACTCAACGATCATCTACTTGAAGATGTGACATGAATGTGTTATAATAAGATCGGAGGTGATGAGAATGAGGATCGCAGTATGTGATGATGACCTTGTCTTTGCCCAGCATCTTACCCGAAGGCTTACTTCACTCGGCAAGGGCGACCTGCTGATAAATACATTCTCAAACGGCACCGATCTTGTCCGTGAGATAACATCGGGCAGAAAAATAGATGCGGTCTTTCTCGACATCGAGATGCCGGGTCTTAACGGTCTTGATGCCGCCAGAAAGCTACGGGAGCTTGGCGGAGAACTTTCGATCATTTTCCTTACCAGCCATACCGAACTTGCAATGGAAGGCTATGAGGTCAACGCCCTGCGCTTTCTGCCTAAGGACTGTTCCGACAGCAAGCTGATACAGGCTATCGAAGCGATAGAAAGAGAGCTTGGCGCCAAACCGAATGTGGTCATAAAACAAAAAGGCGAGGAGTTCGTGGTGTCTCCCGATAAGATAATACTTGCCGAGGCTGATAACAATACCGTGATCTTCCGCCTTGAAGATGACAGCATCAGCGCAAGGATGAAGCTGACCGAAGCGCTTGATATGCTGGGGAAAACCTCTCAGGATTTTGTAAAAGTCCACCGCTGTACCATAGTCAACCTGCGCCATGTAGTAAAATATACCGCAAAGGAGATAATCCTTGATAACGGTGAAACAGTTCCCATGAGCAAAAGCTGCGCCGCCGAGTTCAAGACAAAGATGTTCGACTTTGTCCGCCTGAGCGCAAGATAAGGGAGCGAAAAAATGAAAATACTTCTTTTATTGCTTTTTTATCTCATCGGTTTTGCTGATGTGTTCGGCTCGTGCTATATGATAAAGTATGTCTTCCGCTGGAAGATAAGAAAGTTCTTTCTGTTCAGTGCCGCCTGCGGCACCGTGACCTTCCTTTACCGCCTCCTGCCGTATCTTTTCGGCGCTGGCAGCGTTTCGATCAATGAGTATATCATAGCTGCGATCTATGTTCCGCTTATATGGCTCGTGCTTACAGACCGTTCTTTCAAAAGCCTCGTGGTCAGCCTTTCGGGCTATGTGTTCACGCTCAGTACAGGCGCAGTGATGCTCCAGCCGATAAATATGCTCACAGAACTGATCGCAAAAAATACAAGCTCGTCTCTGCTCATCTACTTATCCCTGTTGTCCGGCAGCATTGCAGCTGTGGTTTTCGTCGTATTTATCGGGCGGATAAGCAGGAGCAGGATCACCGAACCAATGAGCATCTGGAACATAATCTTTATCGCACTTCTTTCCTATGTGATGATGAGCTATACAATGGGCGCATTCGTCGGAGAAACAGACAGCGGCAGTTCAATAAAGACCGTAATGGTGATGCTTCTGGTGCTTGCGTTTTTGTCTGTTGCCATAGTCATGACGATCAAGCTGACCGAAAGCCGCTATTACAGCACCCTCAACAGTATCAACGAAAGCTACCTCAATGCGCAGAAGGACTATTACGAAATAAAACAGACCTCCGATACAGAGATAAAGCGTATCAGGCACGATATGAAAAATCACCTTATCTGTATCCGAGAACTTGCCTCCGAGCAGAAGTACGATGAGCTTGAAAGCTATATAAACGAAATATCAGAAGCTGTAAAGGACGCCGACAGACTGATACATACAGGCAGTGGCATCGTCGATGCAATCGTGAATGAAAAAGCCGCCGCCGCAAAAAAAGCAGGTATCCGTTTCGAGTGGGAAGGAACTATCAGCGGTCTTGAGATCTCAGCCGTTGACAGCTGTACGCTCGTCTCAAATCTGCTGGATAATGCCATAGAAGCGTGCAGTAAAGTCGATGTCGCAAAGCGATTTATCTCCCTCGGCTTCCGAAGGAGCGAGCATTATCTGTTCATGACCTGTGAGAATTCCACAGTCAGAGTTGTTGAGCTTTCGGGCGGAAAACCTCTTTCAACCAAATCAGATAAAGCCAATCACGGATTTGGTCTGGAGAATGTCGAGCGCTGCATCGTAAAATACGGCGGTGAGCTTCAGCTTACAAGTGAAGAGCGTGAAGGACAGCCCGTGTTTGTAGCCCAGGCAATAATACCTCTTTGATATTTACCCCTATCATATACCTGATAAAACGAAGCAGAGCCCGTAAAGTTACGGACTCTGTTTTTCTGTCTTTATTCGATCTCGTCTTTCCACTCGTCGCTTATCTCCTCGTCCACCTGACACATGCGAGCGCATGCAACTGCCTTGCCAACGCCCCTGAAAAGCTTCCTTGTGCCCTCAGCGCTTGCCGTGTAGTTCACAGCCCTGCGTGCGTCGATGCCCATAGTCTCCGCAGTCTCCACCGAGTCGATGTTCGCACCTATGAACAGGAACTCCCAGCCGTGAGCCTCTTTCTGCTTTTCGATCAGCCTCTTGACCTCTTTCTGCGAGAACTTGTGGCTTGCGTTTTCCATTCCGTCCGTAGTGATAACAAACAGCGTCTTCTGCGGAATGTCTTCCTTGCGGGCGTACTTGTGAATGTTCCCGATGTGCTTGACCGCATCGCCCACAGCGTCCAGCAGAGCCGTGCAGCCCATAGGGGAGTAGTCGCTTCTCGTCAGAGGCTTGATGTCAGCGATGTTGACCCTGTCGTGAACAACGCTTGATGTCTCAGAAAACATCACCGTAGAAACGAGTACCTTTCCCTCAGTTTCCTTCTGCTGTTCGATCATCGTGTTGAAACCGCCGATAGTGTCGTCTCTCAGCGGAGCCATAGAACCGCTGCGGTCGAGAATGAATACCAGTTCAGTAACATTGTTTCTTGCTGTGCTTTCGTTGTTAGTTTTTTTCATAGTGATTCCTCCTTGAAGTTTCGGTGTTGTGTTTTGTTTACAGCTATATAATAGCATGACTTCAGGAAGAAATGGTCGCTCCAGAAGCGACATTTGTTAGACTGTTAAACTGTTGCGGGTATTCTCTTGGGAAAAGTTTTCTCTCAGATTCTTTTTCTGAACTCTTACATATTTTCGGCGTGCAGAGCATATTGCTCTGTACGCCGAAAATCTATAAAAGGTTTAGGAAAGGGGTTTGGACGGGACAGAGTAACCGTTACCACGGTTACTCTAAAGAACGGCAAAGCCGTTCTTTGACCCTCTCTCCAAAAGGGTTTCCCCCAGCCGTTTAACACCCTATCAAAGATTGGTCAAAAGCGAACAGCGCCTGATTGATAACGAAAATATCATATTGTCTGTTGAGGATAAAATACTTTATTATCAGGTCTCCTTTGAGGCTGTCCGAGAGCGTGTAGCCTGCCTTTGACAGCAGATCCTCCGTCTGTGAAAGATCCAGCTTCAGAGCGATAGCGAAAGCCAGCGCAGTCTGCTTTTTTGGCTTGTAGTTCTTGTCGCTGCGTATCTTTGAAAATAGCTTGCGGTCGATGTTCGCCTTGCGGTAAGCCTCAACGTCGGTCATTCCGCTTTCATCGATAAGCCTCATCAGCGACTGCGAGAACGACTCATCACGCTGCTGCAGGAACTCGTCAAGGCTTTGCGGCGCTTCATCGCATACGCAGCATTCCTCATCAGCAGCCTCATTGAAAACAGCTGCCTTTGCAGCGCCTGCCTTTTCCTTTGCCGCCGTCCTGAAAAGCCTCTTGAAGCCGCCACGGTCTCTTGCCTCACGTTCAACAGGCTTAGAAGCGCTTGCCGCCGCAGCTCCCATCACATAAGCCTCAAACCGTGGAGAGCTTCTGTCAATAAAGCTCCTGATGTCCGAAACGAGCCTTCCGTCAAATTCAAAAGCTCCCCGTGAGTACATCACCAGCGTAACGTCCATATCATCCATTGAAAGAAAATCGCCTATCGCATTCACAGCCACCTGCAAAGCCTGATCTTTCGGATATCCGTAAATACCCGATGAGATAAGCGGAAAAGCGATGCTCTCGCAGCCCTTTTGCTTTGCAAGTTCAAGGGAGTTTCGGTAGCATTGATATAAAAGGTCCCTTTCGCCTTTCATTCCGCCCTGCCAGACAGGACCGACAGTGTGGATGATATATTTGCAGGGCAGCTTGTAGCCTTTTGTCGCTTTAGCCTGTCCTGTCTTGCAGCCGCCGAGAAGCCTGCACTCAAACAGCAGTTCTTCTCCAGCCGCACGGTGTATCGCACCGTCAACTCCGCCTCCGCCGAGCAGGGAAGAGTTCGCCGCATTGACGATAGCGTCAACAGTGACCTTCGTGATGTCTCCCGTGATAATTTTAAAAGGCATATCCCTTACCTCCCGTATCAGTCTTTTTCGTAGTATACCAGGTCCATTCTCTCGTTTATCTTTTCCGTCCTGCCTGTCCTCTTGTAGCCGAGCGCCTCGTAAAGACGGCAGTTCCCGTCTTCCTGAAGTATAGTCTCCAAAGCCCAGCCGTGCTGCCCGTGTATCTGTTCCGCAAGCTTTATCGCCTCACGTGCATAGCCTTTCCTGCGGTGCTGCGGCATAATGAAAACAGGCGAGATGCGCTTTTTGCCGTCATCGCAGATAACTACCCTTATCGCCCCGACCTCTTCTCCGCCTTCGCAAATAAAGTAGTAAAAGCTCCCGTCCTCCAGCCTTGCCTTTATCCGTTCAGGCTTTTCGCTTGCAGGGTTTGTGTCGTAGTCACGGTATTTTTCCAGCAGCTCCGCAAAAGCCTCCGCCTGCATCTCCCAGAGCTTTTGTGTATCGTCTGCTCCTGCCCTTATCAGTTCCATTTCTCCTCTTGTCAGTTCTTATTTTGCAAACAGCGCCTTGATGCAGCAGTTGCCGGGTGTAAAATCTTTCTTTTTCAGTTCTTCTGCTGCGCTGTCCGTAATATAGTCCTTCCATGCACCGTTGTCTGAGTCTAAAAATGACTGACCTTTATCCGTCTTCACTACCGACTTAATGTCGCTGTCAGTCATGTCCTTCCACTTGCCGCCTGCAAACACAAACGACTGACCTTTCTCAATTTTCGTCTTGTAGCTGGCAGCATCGTTTCCAAAAGATTCGCTCTCAACAGGTGCGCCCTTTGAGTAGGTGATAGCAACTGCAAAGTCCTCCACATCGACAGGCGTTGACAGCTTGATAGTGTGGTAACCTTGATAGTCAAGCTTTGCGTACTGCGTGTAAAGTACATTCTTGAAGTCGGCGGACATAATTTCGATCTTGATGTCCTGCTTGTCAAAAACATTGAAAGTGCCGACCGCCGCAAGCTTGCCTTTCTTGTGAAAAACATTTGCGGCCTTTGTTGATCCGCCTGTTGTGATGTGACCGCTCATCACATTTCCTGCGTCAAAACTGAGTACTTCAGAATAATCTTCGCTGACCGTGTGGCTTATAGCGAATTCAAGCGGCGAGCAGTATGAGATGTATTGAAGCATTTTGCCGAGGTTTGAATTGTAAATTATCCACGCACCGTCCTGCTCTGCGGGCACTCTGAAATAATCCTTCGGGAAGTGGTCGTCCCAGCCGACTACCGTAATAGCGTGGTCATATTTTACAGCCTTCTTGTAGTTTGCGGTGGCGTAATCTCCGAAAATAGCTGCTCCGCTGTTTTGAGCGTCGATAGCGACAGCAACGCCGCCTCTTGTTCTGACAGCATTCTTTATCGCCTCACGGTCGGTCGGGTCCATAATAACCGAGCTGTCCAGCGTGATGCCGTCCTTAAAGCCATTTGACAGGCTGTCTGTGACATACTGCTGATAGCCGCCGAGGTCAAGCTTGCTGATACTGCTGCCGATAAAAAAGCCTTCCTGCTTTTCGTCGCCGTAAACAGCCTGGAGCATATCATATATCTCCATATTCAGCTTTTTGCCCGTCTGCTTTTCGTAGCTTGTCTGCATGCTTGCCCTGGCAGCATAAAGCCAGCAAGTGCCTGCCTGCTGAGTATTCATCTCGAACTGTTTGCATTCATCGAGCAGGTTATAATAGCCGTCCGTGCCGTGAACGTAGTCGTATTTCCGCACAGCTGCCATCGTTGTAGTCGCCGCAGACGAAGTACCCGACTCAGCCGCCGTGGTAGTCTGCGCCGCAGAGGTTTCCTGTTCAGACGAGTCTTTGCCGCCCTGACTGCTGCTTGTGTCCGAGCAGCCTCCGAGCAGGAGTATCCCTGCAAGCAGGACCGATGCAAAAGTTTGTTTTCTCATTTTTTATCTCCCCCTTAATATCTGTCTCTATGTTCCCACTATACCATAAAATACATTCAAGGTCAATAAGTCTTTAAAACAAAAAAAGCCGATGCCCGCTTTTTCAGCAGACATCAGCCTTGTGCATGTTTATTCTTGTATTATTTCGACTCAGACGAGCTGTCAGAAGTATCTGCTTCATCAGCATACTTAGCAGAGATCTCAGCGATCTTTCCATTGTCCTTCATCTTCCTGATAGACTTGTTGATCTGATCGAGCAGTTCCTTGTTGCCTTTCTTTACAGCGATAGCGTATTCCTCGCTTGCAAACTCTGTGTCGTCCTCAACTATCTTCAGACCACTGTTGTCCTTAACATACTTGTCAGCTGTTGCCGAATCGATAACGACAACATCACACTTGCCGTTTATAAGTTCCATGAGAGCCTCGCTGCCTTTTTTAAATGCCGTATAGCTGTAACCGAACTCTTTTACATATTCTTCGCCGGTATACTCCCGGACAACAGCGATCTTCCTGCCATTCATATCGCTTGCTTTAGCGATGTCCGAATCTTCCTTGACGATCATTACCTGTTTAGCAGTATAGTATGTCTCTGAGAAGTCCACCTTTTCTTTTCTCTCGTCCGTAACAGATATACCTGCGATAGCAGCATCAATATCACCTTTGTCAAGCTTATCAAAAAGTGAATTGAATTCCATGTTCTCGATCCTGACTTCTTTGTTGTTGTCATCGCCTATCTGCTTAGCGATAGCTATATCGATGCCGTCGAACTCACCGATAACACCCTTGGCAACAATATACTCAAACGGAGGGCATTCAGCCTCAGTGCCAAATTTGATCGTGCTCTTGTCGTTATTGGAACTGCTTGATTTGGAGCAGGATGTGAGCGTAGCTATAATTAATACAGCAACAGTCATAGTGCTAAGAATTCTTTTAAAGATCTTCATCATCACATTTCTCCTTAATATATTGTCTGTCCGCTTTTTCGGAACTGTTATTATATTTCACAAAAATATTCTATCATATCTTACTGTTAAAAGTCAATAGCAATTCTAACGAAAAAGCGCATCAGATACCAATATTTGTTGGATCTTTCTTCCGCCCTGCAAAAAAAGCTGATGCCCGCTTTTTCAGCAGACATCAGCCTTGTGCATGATTATCCGTGTATTATTTTGATTCAGATGAGCTGTCAGCGCCTGACTCTGAAGAGCTGTCAGAATTATTTGTTTCATCAGCATACTTAGCAGAAAGCTCAGCGATCTTTCCGTCTTCCTTCATCTTCTTGATAGTCTTGTTGATCTGATCGAGCAGTTCCTTGTTGCCTTTCTTAACAGCGATAGCGTACTCCTCGCTTGCAAACTCTTTGTCGTCCTCAACTATCTTCAGACCTTCGTTGTCCTTAACGTACTTGTCAGCTGTTGCAGAGTCGATAACGACAACGTCGCACTTGCCGTTCACAAGCTCCATGATAGCCTCAGTACCCTTCTTGAATGACTGATAGCTGTAACCAAGTTCCTTTACACAGATCTCACCTGTGTAACCCTGGATAACAACGATCTTCTTATCCTTCATATCGCTTGCTTTAGCGATGTCGGAATCTTCCTTGACGATCATTACCTGCTTAGCAGTGTAGTATGTCTCCGAGAAGTCGACCTTTTCTTTTCTCTCGTCCGTAACAGTCATACCTGCGATAGCAGCGTCGATCTTTCCGTTGTCCAGAGCAACGAGAAGTGAATCGAACTCCATGTTCTCGATCTTAACGTCCTTGTCGTTGTCATCGCCTATCTGCTTAGCGATAGCCATGTCGATGCCGTCAAACTCACCGATAACTCCCTTTGCAACAACATACTCAAACGGAGGGAACTCGGCATTTGTACCGAACTTGATAGAGCCTTTGCTCTTGCTGTCTCCCGAGCTGCTGGAATCGCCGCAGGCTGTGAATGTAACTGCCATAAGAGCAGCTGCAACGACTGTGCTCAGGACCTTTGTAATTTTCTTCATGATCACATTACTCCTTAACTTTATTATTATCATAAGGCAGCTTTATCTGCCGGATAACCTTTTTTATTTCAATACCTTGCTGAGGAACTTCTGAGTTCTCTCGTTCTGCGGATTCTCAAATATCTCCGCAGGCTTTCCGCTTTCCATTACAACTCCCTGATCCATGAACAGAAGCCTTGTTCCTACCTCTCTTGCAAAGCCCATCTCGTGCGTAACGACCACCATCGTCATTCCGCTTTCCGCAAGGTTCTTCATAACATCGAGAACTTCGCCGACCATTTCAGGGTCAAGTGCCGAAGTCGGTTCGTCAAAAAGCATTATCTCAGGCTCCATAGCCAGCGCCCTTGCAATAGCCACACGCTGTTTCTGACCGCCAGAGAGCTGTGCAGGATAAGCATCAGCCTTGTCCTCAAGACCGACTTTAGCCAGAAGCTCCAGTGCCTTGTCGTGTGCCTGCTCCTTGGTCATTTTCTTCAGCAGCACCGGCGCAAGAGTGATATTGTTCATTATCGTCAGATGCGGGAACAGATTGAAGTGCTGAAACACCATTCCCATCTTCTGCCTTATCAGGTTTACATCCACCTTCGGGTCGTTTATCTTCTCGCCGTCGATGAAGATCTCGCCCTCTGTCGGTGTTTCCAGCAGGTTCAGGCATCTCAGGAACGTACTTTTACCGCTTCCCGAAGGACCTATAACAACAACGACCTCACCCTTTTCGATGTGTTCGTCAATGCCGCAAAGCACCTCAAGCTCGCCAAAGGTCTTTTTCAGATTTTTTACCGTTATCATAAACCGTCAGCCTGCCTTTCCGTTACCTTGCGTCCGATTTTCTCAGCTTCTTTTCAAGCAAGCCGAGACATACCGTAAGTATCTTTATTATCACGAAATAGATGACTGCCGTAGCGAGCAGCGGCATCGCAGCCTCAAACGTAGCGCTCTTAACGAAATCGCTGGCTTTCTGAATATCCATAAGACCAACGTAACCCACGATGGCAGTTTCCTTGATAAGCACGATGAATTCGTTGCACAGAGCAGGGAAGATGTTCTTCAGCGCCTGCGGAAGAACTATCTTCATCATCGTCTGCCGCCCGTTGAGACCAAGAGAGCGTCCCGCCTCTGTCTGTCCCTTGTCTATCGACAGTATGCCCGCTCGTATTATCTCCGAAACATAAGCGCCCGAGTTTATGCCGAACGCTATCGAAGCGATGATCCATTTGTCAATGTCCACCGAAGCGAAGATAACAAAGTAGATTATCATCAGCTGCGTAACCGAAGGCGTACCTCTTATAATATCTGTGTATACCTTGCCGAAAAGTTTCAGCGGCAGATGCTTTGAAAGATTGCACAGAGCGATAAGAAAGCCGATGATGATACCTATGCAGACCGCTAAAAGCGAAACTTTCAGCGTCAGCAGTATACCGTCAATAAAAAGCTTGTACCTGTCCTCACGGATAAATGTCTTTTCAAATGATTCCTGAAATCCGGAAAACCACGAAAAAGTCGTCATCAGATCCATTTTTTCTTCTCCTAACATATACTTCCTTAATTCATTTAACTATTTTAGCATATCCGCTTTTTAAAGTCAATAGCAATTATAACGAAAATGCGCCGCTTTCACCCGTGATTATTGGATTTTTCTTCCGTCTCGCAGCAAAAAAGAACTGCCTGCACCGCACAGCAGCACAGACAGCCTCAGAAATACAGCCTGACGATAAGCGCAGAAAAAACAAAACCGCATAGGTCAGCAAAGCACGCTCCTGCGAAAACAGCAGCATAAGCTCTCTGCTTTATAGCCGAAAAGTACACCGAAATAGTGTATATTGTCGTCTCGGTCGAACCCATGATAACGCTCGCTACACGTCCTGCATAGCTGTCAGGGGAGACCTTTGAAAGCGTGTCCTCCAGCGTGCAGAGCGCTCCGCTTCCCGACATCGGACGTATCACCGCAAGCCCCACGCACTCTTTCGGGAAGCCGAGGAACTGCGTCATCGGAGACAGTATCCCTGCGATAAGGTCAACCGCACCCGATGCCGAAAACATTCCCACCGCTGTCATCAGAAGAATAAGAGAGGGCAGTATCTCAAAAACAGTCACCAGGTTCTCCTTTGCTCCCAGCATGAATTCCTGCGCAATGTCCACCTCCTTGACGACTCCTGCAAGCAGAATGAACGTTATCACCGCAGGAATGAAAATATCGCTCACCCGCATCTCTTCCGTCCTCTCAGGCTCACCGCATATACCATCATACAGCCTCCCACCGCCGAGATGAGCGATACCGCCAGCACAGGCAGCGTGATGTCAAAAGGGCTTTCCGCCCCGTATCGCGCTCTCAGCGCCCCTACAGTCGTAGGAATCAGCTGTATCGAAGCCGTGTTCAGTACCGTCAGCATCGCAATGTTCCTCTTTGTGTATCTTCCTCCGCTTCTGCTCATTCCCTTTACCGCAGCTATCCCGAGAGGCGTCGCAGCGTTTGAAATGCCCAGCATGTTCGCCGTCAGATTCATCGAGATGTTCTTCATCGTCTCCCCGTCGCATTCCTTGAACAGCTTGTGCGTCAATGGCGAGAGCAGCTTCTCAAAAGCAGCCGTTATCCCTGCCTTCTGAGCTATCCGCATAAGTCCTCCCCATAAAGCCATCGTTCCCGCAAGACAGACAGCAAGCTGAACGGCATCGGAGCATGACTCTATCGCCGCTTTGGAAAGCTCCGAGGTCTTTGAAAAAACTATTGCCGACGGAACAGAAAGTATGCAAAGTACCGCTGTGATAAGACCTAACAAAGCGATTACCCTCCCATTTGTGAACGAATTGTTAATCTTGCAACTTTTTTTGAAATTGTTGTGATAATTCTTGACTTTCATTAATTTTTCTGTTATTATATTGTCACGAAAGAAATTTAAGCAAGTGCTTATTTTCGTAGATAAGGGGATGTGTATTTATGAAGTCTACAGGTATTGTAAGAAAGATCGACGAACTTGGAAGGATCGTGCTTCCTATCGAGCTGAGAAGGACTTATGATCTTGCTGTAAAGGATGCAGTAGAGATCTATACAGATGATGATAGGATCATTCTGAAGAAGTTCCAGAGAGCTTGCATTTTCTGTGGTGAAGCAGACGGTGTTACTGAGTTCAAGGGCAGAACGGTATGCGAGAAGTGCGCAGCCGAGCTTGGCAAAAAGTAAAAAAAGCGTAAAACGGGGCAGGCATAAAGCTTGCCTTGTTTTTTTATCTATATGCGCATAAAGAAGAAAAGATACCTGAGCTTTGGTGAAAAGCAGGTATCTTTTTTTGTTTTAAAAGCACTGTAATAAATCAGAATTTATATTATTATACAAGTGTGTGTCCGAAGGGGTAAAGCGTTC
>CAMZIK010000008.1 GCA_947307175.1 uncultured Clostridia bacterium | reverse complement strand
GATAGATACCTTCACAAAGGACGCAGGTGCTATTTTTGAGAAGATACAGCCTGTACTTGATGACATCGTTTCGGGTGCATGGGGATTTTTGTCGTTCCTCAAGGACTTCCTGCTGGGCTTTATCGTATCTCTGTATATGCTGTGCAACAAGGAGACACTTCTTGCGCAGATAAAAAAGAGCATAGTTTCACTTGCGAGAAAATCTACCTGTGCAAAGATAATGAATGTTTCTTCGCAGGCTAATAAGATCTTTTCGGGCTTTATCATCGGCAAGATCATCGACTCGATCATAATAGGTCTGCTTTGTTTTATCGGACTTACGCTGATGGATATGCCATATAACATCCTGATCGCTGTTATCGTCGGCGTGACAAACATCATTCCGTTTTTCGGACCGCTGATCGGTGCTGTTCCGTCAACGCTGCTGATGCTGATAGTTGATCCGAAAAAGGCGATACTGCTTGCTATTTTCATCCTGATACTTCAGCAGTTCGACGGTAACATACTCGGACCGAAGATACTCGGAGATTCTACCGGACTGCCTGGCTTCTGGGTGCTTGTTTCACTTATAGTCTGCGGCGGCTTGTTCGGATTTGTGGGAATGGTGCTTGCTGTACCTGTGTTTGCGCTTTTGTACAGCTTCACAAGATCGTTTGTCGAGAACAAACTCAGAAAGAAGAAGCTTCCCGTTACAACAGAATACTACAAACAGGACATCGAGCATTTGTATGCAAAGCCCGAAAAGAAAAAGCCAATGTCGGTGGAGGAACTTGCAAAAATGGAAATACCGTCTGCCGACGATGTGAATGAGGTGCTTCTCGAAGAAGGCGACGATGTCAAGGAATATAAAATAGGCGATGAATAAAAAAGACCTCGGAGCGTACAACTCCGAGGTTTTTTTTATGCCTTTTTTGTGAAGACTATTATCATCGGGTCTGCATCGCAGACGTGGATCTTTGCGGTTATTTCTTTTCCGTCGAAAACTATGCTGTAAAAATCGGCTATGCCTTTTTCGGCGGGATCTTTGTCAAGCACCATTACCTCATCTCCGTCGTAGCCGTTCGTGCGTGCGGTGACGATCTCGGTAGTGAAATCGGGCTTGTTTGTGCTGTGTCCGCATATGTTCAGGGTGCTGCCTTTAAAGATAAGGTCTGTGTACTTTGATTCCCATACTCCCTGAAGCTTCGGGAGTACCTCCTTGTCAACGAGAGAAACATTTCCGTAGCGTGAATGTGTGGTAGGGTAGAGCTTGGTCTCGCTGATACCTGAAAATCTGTAATCGTCAACGAAAACGAGTGCAGTGCCGTCAAAATAGCACTCCTTGATGACTGCATATGAGTCAAGCGAACCTGAGTTCCGCAGTCCTGTATGTTCCAGCTGCAAAACTATCTTGCCGCCTTCTTCTTTAGTTGTAAATCTGGTCTCAAGCACGGGAGCTGACATCCACAGCCTGATAAGCGTATTTCCTTGGATCTCGGCTCTCGGACCGATAACGCTGCTTTCTTCCCATGCGCCGTCTAATTTTCCCATGCCTTTAACCTCCTTTTTCATCTTGTATCAGAAGCTTTATTGCTTCTACACTGCATCTTATCGCTCTGTCTGTATCCAGCGTTATGCTTTCATCTGCGCCTTCGTTGAGGTTCTTCTGACAGTTCCAAAGACTTGCGAGAACTGCTCCGCAGCGGACGTTTCTTGCCTGACCGACTGAGAAAAGCGCAGCACATTCCATTTCTGATGCAAGGCAGCCGAGCCTGATATACGAATCCCAGCGGCCTTTTACCTTATCACTGACAGGGGAGTTGTCAGGTTCGAGCTGACCGTAGAAGCTGTCCTTGCTGTGAACGACACCTGCGTGCCAGCCGTTGCCCTTTCGCTCATCGCTCAAACTTTCAGCGGCTTTTACGATAGCTGAGACTACTTTGAAATCCGCAGCTGCAGGGTATGTGGACGGCATATACTCGTATGATGTGCCTTCGCCTCTGACCGCAGCGGTAGCTATGATAAGGTCGCCAGCGCTGACTTTATCGTTCATTCCGCCGCAGGTGCCTATTCTTATGAATGTGTCTGCGCCGCACTTGACAAGCTCCTCAACTGCGATAGCTGTTGACGGACCGCCTATTCCTGTTGAGCAGACGGTGACCTTCTCGCCGCAGAGCGTACCTGTATATACGTTGAATTCACGGTTGTGAGCCACCTGCTTTGCATCGTCGATATATGCGGCTATCTTTGGTACTCTGAACGGATCGCCGGGCAGAATAACAAACCTGCCTACCTCATCGGGCAGAGTAGCGATATGAAACTGTCTTTCGGTATCTATAAGGCTTGCCATATGCTCAGCTCCTTTTTAAGATAAATCAGAATTTGTCGGCGAGTAGCTGGGGGAAACCCTTTTGGAGAAGGGTTCTCCCCCAGACCCCCTTCCTAAACCTTTTAATGATTTTTCAGTAATGGGGCGCAAGACCCCATTACTGAAAAATATTAGAGAGTTCAGAAAAGAGAATTTGAGAGAAAACTTTTTTCCAAGAGAATATCCTCAGTTGCTCGGCAGATACACTGCTATAAGTTTTGACTATTTATTAGATTTGCACCCGAAGGGGTAAAGCGTTCGCTTGCGAACGGTTTGGGGCATGACCGGAAAACCCCCAAAACAAGCGCCGTGCGCGCTAGCACAAATTCTGATTTATCATATTTTCAATATAATGCTATTTGTACAGGTTCTTCTCTTTCTCATAGAACGACCTGCAAAACAACTCAAATTCTTTATCCGACTCGCAGGCTCTTTTGCAAGCCTCTTTCTTTTCGTCGGATCTTTCCATTGTTTTATTTATCTTTTCGCATGGAAACTCTGTACACTCTTTGCAGCTGCTGACGCTGTGCTGCCTTACGCAGTCGAGCAGACCAAAAGCGCACACGCCTTTGCTTCCGCAGCCTGTACAGCTTATCTCCTCATTTGAAACGACTCTGTCTCTCCAGCCTGCTTTTTCCCAAAGCACAGCTGTTTCGTGGAGCTGCTCGTCTGTTTTAGCAAGGTATCTCGGACAGACTGCACAGTCATCACCGCACAGGGAAATTATCGGTTTCGCATTTTTCAGTTCGTCGTATTTATCGGTATACCATTTCATTTTATTTATCCATTTTCATTGATATGTCAAACGCCTTGACTGAGTGGGTCAGCGCACCGAGCGAGATTATGTCAACGCCTGTCTGAGCGATAGCTGCTATCGTTTTTTCGGTGACGTTGCCCGATGCTTCGAGCTTAGCTCTGCCTGCTGTTATCTCAACAGCCTTTGTCATATCCTCACAGTTCATGTTATCCAGCATTATTATCTCAACGCCGAGGTCAAGTGCTTCTTTCAGCTGTTCAAGGTCTGAAACTTCAACTTCTATCTTTACTGTATGTCCCATTTTTTCTCTCAGGGCATTTACTGCTCCCGTCATCGAGCCGTAGGCATCAAGGTGAGTGTCTTTGAGCATTGCGCAGTCGGAGAGGTTATATCTGTGGTTCTTTCCGCCACCGACTGTGACAGCGTACTTCTGAAGCGCACGCAGTCCCGGAAGCGTCTTTCTGGTATCGGCGATAGAAGCCTTTGTGCCCTTGACAAGCTCTACGCATTTGTTTGTTGCGGTAGCTATGCCCGACATATGCTGTACGAGGTTGAGGGCTGTTCTTTCGCCTTTGAGCAGCGCTCTTGTGGAGCCTGTTATCCTTGCGATGATGTCGCCTTTTTTTACTTTTTCGCCGTCGTGGATAAGAATTTCGGTCTTAACGTTTTCATCGAGCAGCTCAAAGACTCTGAGCGCAATATCTATGCCGCACAGCACGCCTTCGTCCTTTGAGACATATCTTGCCGTTGAGATGCTGTTTTCATCAACGAGATAGTCGGTGGTCACGTCGATATAGTTTATATCCTCGTTAAGAGCAGTCTTTATAATATCATCTATCTGAAACTGCATAAGCTTCATTGTATCAATCCTTTCTTCTTTTTCAGGAGTGCTTTTGCCTGATTATCTCTGCGTTCTCGGTTGCTATCTTCCATGCTTCAGTAAGAACGATATAAGCTACTGTTGCAAGAGACTTTGCTTCGACATAGTCCTTGTCGATATGGTAATTGCCGTTATAGAGCATATCCTTTATCTCGGTGACTTTATCAAGTCCCGGTCCGAGTTCGCTGATATTGGGAAGCACGAAATAAGCTTTCTGCATTATAGCTCTTATCTGTGTGCGCAGTCCCGAAGGCATTTTGGGAGCGTTTTTGTCTACGGTGAAGGCATACTCCTCAAAGCTGTCCTCACAGTCCTTTATCTTTTCAGCTATATCTCCTGCCGCACGTCTTGAAAATACGAGCGCTTCAAGCAGGGAATTGCTTGCGAGCCTGTTGTTGCCGTGAACGCCTGTATGTGAGCATTCACCGCAGGCATAAAGCCTGTCGATGTTCGTGCGTGCAAAGGTGTCAACGTTTATTCCGCCCATGAGATAGTGGTGGCACGGGAATATCGGGATAAGATCCTTTGTCATATCGATGCCTGCATCGAGCAGGTTCTTATATATCATCGGGAATCTTGCTTTGATGAATTCAGGGTCTTTATGTGTGATGTCAAGATAGAATTTGTTTGAGCCTGTGCGCTTTGCTTCAAAGATGATAGAATGTGAAACGACATCTCTCGGCGCAAGCTCAAGGCGCTTGTCGTAGTTGTGCATGAAGCGCTGCTTGTCGCAGTTTCTAAGGTAAGCTCCCTCGCCTCTGACCGCTTCGGAGATAAGGAAGCACTGCCTTGTATGTTCATCGTTGAAAGCGGTCGGGTGGAACTGGATATAGCTCAGATGCTTTATCTCAGCGCCCATATTGTAAGCCATCGTTATTCCGTCGCCCGTAGCGATAGGGGAGTTGGTGGTGAACTCATAGACTCTGCCGATACCGCCTGTTGCAAAGATAGAGTAGTGGCTGTTGTAGGTCGTGAATTCATTATCCTTCAGCACGAGGAAAGAAAAGCCCGTGCTTGTTTTCTTGACATCGCAGATAATAGCGTTTTCGAGGATAGTCACGTTGTCAAGAGCCTGAACGCTTGCAAGCAGCGTTCTTTCGATCTCCGCACCTGTGGAGTCTTTGTGGTGGAATATCCTGTGCATACCGTGACCGCCTTCGAGCGTTCTGTGGTAGTCACCGTCAGGCTTCTTGTCAAAGTCGCAGCCAAGCTCTATAAGCTTTGCGATGTCTATTTTAGCCTCGTTGACCAGAACGTCCGTAGAGGTCGGGTCGTTCTCGAAGCCGCCTGCAACGAAGGTGTCGTGCTTGTGGTATTCGGGGCTGTCCTTGGGACTGTCGTAAACACCAGCGATACCGCCCTGAGCGAGTGCGGTGTTGCAAAGATCCTTCTGCATTTTGGAAAGCACGAGGACTTTCAGTTCCCTTGGAAGATTGAATGCGCCGTACAGACCTGCTGCGCCGCAGCCTGCGATGATAACGTCGAAATTCCTGTTCATATCTCAAAACCTCTTGACTTTAATGATTCAGTCCAAAGCCTGTTATCTTTAAAAATATATACTTATTCTATTATAACACATACTTTTTCAAAATTCAACAGAAAACGGGGAGATTTTCAAGCTTTTTGGTAAAAATTTTTGCAAATAAAAACGGCATCGCCTGTGCGGACAGTAGTTGACAATACGATGCTTTTGATGTATAATACTGGCAAGCAAATACAGAACGAAAGAAAGGGGTGGACAAAATGAATCTTAAGAAAACAAAAAGCATTATCATTTTTGTATTGATAATACTGATGATCTCTATGCTTATAGCATTTGTTATTGATAGGTTTATTTTTAATAAGCACACAATAAAAACTCAGTATGGAGATGTGTTCAATGTTGAGTATGATGATTTCAAGTCTGAGAGCATCATAACATCACCCGATTCAAAGCTTTACTTCACTTCTTCTATGGATAAGATAAAGAAAGATGATTTTATCGGGTTGGAAAACACTTCAGGTTTAAAAGTGTATAAAGTTGATGGTGTAGCTATTTTTGATGACGGCGAAGGGTTTGAATTGCTGACTGATGAAAAAGATGTTGATTCTCATCCGGGAGCTGCAAAAGTAGTATTGAAAAACATTTTGTCTGATTCGTGGTTATTTCAGCGCAATATAAAAGACTTTGTGAATAGCCGCACATATTGTGAACAGAGCAAAAGGATATTAGAATTGATAAACGCCGAGGCTTATAGCAAATTATCGGATTATGGTCTCACAGAAAAAACGATAAATGATTCGCAGGAGTTGAACAAGATTAAGCAAGCAGCCAAGGAAGCGGCTGGTGAAAAGAAAAAGGATTAACATACAAAAAGCGTCAGGGCAGTGAGCCTTGACGCTTTATCTGTTTGTATTATTTGCCGTAGTATGCTGCGAGGTAGATGTCCTTTATCTCGCTCATCAGCGGGTAGCGTGGGTTTGCGCCTGTGCACTGGTCGTTGAATGCGTTCTCTACCATTTCGTCCAGTGTTGCGAGGAAGTCCTCCTCTTTTACGCCGTAGTCAGCGATTGTCGGCTTGATCTCGATAGCCTTTTTGAGCTTCTCGACCTGCTTGATAAGATTTTCAAACGACTCCTTGTCGTCCTTGCCGCCGAATCCGCAGTACCTTGCGACTTCTGCATATCTTTCAAGCGTATGAGGATACTGATACTGTGAGAAGGTACCCATTTTCTTAGGTGTCGGGTCGGCATTGTATCTCATGACCTTTGTGAGTATCAGCGCATTTGCAATGCCGTGCGGCAGGTGGTGGTAAGCGCCGAGCTTATGAGCCATTGAGTGATTTACGCCGAGGAATGCGTTTGCAAAAGCCATACCTGCCATGCATGCTGCATTAGCCATTTTCTCTCTTGCGACAGGGTCTTTTGCGCCGTTCTTGTAAGCGCTTGGCAGATAGTCAAACACCAGCTTTGCAGCTTTGAGCGCAAGCGAGTCGGTATAGTCTGAAGCCATTATCGAAGCGTAAGCCTCAAGTGCGTGGGTAAGAACATCTATGCCCGAAGCGCAGGTGAGTCCCTTTGGTGCGTTCATCATCATGTCGGCATCGACCACAGCCATATTCGGCAGCAGCTCATAGTCTGCAAGAGGCCACTTTGTGCCTGTTTCCTGATCGGTGATGATCGCAAAAGGTGTTACCTCAGAGCCTGTTCCCGCAGATGTTGGAACTGCTACGAAATAAGCTTTCTCGCCCATTTTCGGGAACTTGAATATTCTCTTTCTGATGTCCATGAAGTCCATAGCCATGTCTTCAAAGTTTGCATCGGGATGCTCGTACAGCACCCACATTATCTTGGCTGCGTCCATTGCCGAGCCGCCGCCGAGTGCAATGATAACATCAGGCTCGAACTCAGTCATTTCCTTTGCGCCTGCCTGAGCATTTGCAAGGGTCGGGTCAGGCTGTACATCAGAGAAAACGTGGTAAGCTATGCCCATTTCGCTGAGCTTGTCGGTTATGCAGTTAGCATAGCCGTTCTTGTAAAGGAATGTATCGGTAACGACAAAAGCTCTCTTTTTGCCAAGCTCTGTTTTGAGTTCCTCCAGAGCAAGCGGCAGACAGCCGTTTTTGAAATAGACCTTTTCAGGTGTTCTGAACCAAAGCATATTCTCTCTCCTCTCAGCAACGGTCTTGATGTTCAGCAGATGCTTTACGCCGACGTTCTCCGAAACGGAGTTGCCGCCCCATGAGCCGCAGCCAAGCGTAAGGGAAGGAGTCATCTTGAAGTTGTACAGGTCTCCGATGCCGCCGTGAGATGAAGGTGTGTTGATAAGGATACGGCAGGTCTTCATTGTATTTTCAAATTTCTCTATCTTTTCTTTTTCGGTGGTAACGTTGCAGTAGAGCGATGATGTATGTCCGATACCGCCGTCACGCACAAGTCTGTCAGCTTTGTTCAGAGCGTCGTCAAAGTCCTTTGCCTTGTACATCGCAAGTACAGGGGAGAGTTTTTCGTGTGCGAATTCCTCGCTTATATCAACGCTTGTGACTTCGCCGATAAGAATTTTGGTGTTCTCAGGAACTTTTACTCCTGCAAGCTCTGCGATCCTGAATGCAGACTGTCCGACTATCTTTGCATTGAGAGAGCCGTTGATGATGATAGTCTTTCTGACCTTTTCAGTCTCGGTCTTTGTGAGAAAATGGCAGCCTCTTGCCTTGAACTCTTTCTTGACATCGTCATAGATGCTCTTGTCAACGATGACCGACTGCTCCGAAGCACAGATCATACCGTTGTCAAATGTCTTTGAATGTATGATTGACGAAACTGCCAGCAGAATGTCAGCCGATGAATCTATAACAGCAGGTGTGTTTCCTGCACCTACGCCGATAGCAGGCTTTCCGCTTGAATAAGCAGCCTTCACCATTCCCGGTCCGCCTGTTGCAAGTATGCAGTCAGCTTCTCTCATTACCGTCTGGGTAAGTTCCAGCGACGGAACGTCTATCCAGCCGATGATACCTTCCGGAGCGCCTGCTTTTACAGCTGCTTCGAGAACGACCTTAGCCGCAGCGATAGTTGAGTTCTTAGCTCTCGGGTGCGGCGAGATGATGATGCCGTTTCTGGTCTTCAAGCACAAAAGCGCCTTGAAGATAGCGGTCGATGTCGGGTTGGTCGTCGGTATTACCGCAGCGATGACACCGATAGGCTCGGCAAGTGTAGTTGTGCCGAAGATCTCATCTCTTTCGATGACATCGCAGGTCTTTACATTCTTGTATTTGTTGTAGATATATTCGCTTGCATAATGGTTCTTGATGACCTTGTCCTCAACGATGCCCATTCCCGTTTCTTCAACTGCAAGCTTTGCAAGAGGGATCCTTGCTTTATTTGCAGCCATGGCGGCAGCTCTGAAGATCTTATCGACCTGATCCTGAGAGTATGAGGAGAACTTCTCCTGCGCTTGTCTCAGTTCAGCCAGCCTTTTTTCAAGGGCAGGAACTGTATCGACTAAATATGCCTTGTTTTCTGCTTCAGCCATAATAAAGATCCTCCTGTTTATTTATGATTTTACACGAAAAATAGTATTTTCCGTTTCATATTTATTATACAGCAGATGCGCATTATTGTCAATTTTGATTAAACACAGTTTTTTGGTGTTTTTAAAAGTAATATTATGCACAATGACGGGTGGTCATTTTTCGTTCATTATGATGCAGGATAAAACTACATATTTATACGAAAATGTTCGGGTCGCCGCTATAATATTAACAAAATAAGTATATAGACTTACTAAAATGTGTACAACTGTGAAAATAACGAAATCGCTCTTGACAATGTTAAAAAAGAGTGTATAATATATACAGCAGATAGTGCAGATCTCCTGTATTATCAAAAACAGAAGGGAATGATCATATGAGTGAGAAAAGACTGCTTGCATCGAGCGATATTTACGATGTTTACGAGCGTGACGGCTTTGCCGTAAGGGAATACAACGATGAGATATATAAGGAAAAGTGCCTGTATGCAGCGCTTACCCATGCAAGAGTCGAGACTACTCTTGTAAACTCGTTCATCAAGATACCAACTCTGCGTGAGGTATCTGTTATTGACGGAAGATGGTCGATAACGATGGACTATGTTAAGGGAAAGACCATGCAGGAGCTTATGGACGAGAACCCTGATAATATGGACAAGTATCTCAACCAGTTCATTGATATACAGACAGAGATACATGCACAGTATATGCCGCTGCTGTCTAAGCTCAAGGACAAGATGGCAAGGCAGATAAAGAGTCTTGGTCAGATCGACGAGATCAAAAAGTATGAGCTGCTCACAAGGCTTGATTCCATGCCGAAGCACATCAAGCTTTGCCATGGCAACTTTGCTCCTGAGAATATAATCATCAATGACGAGGGAACCTATGTCATAAACTGGGGTTCGGCAAGACAGGGAAATGCTTCCGCCGATGTCGCAAGGACATATCTGCTGCTGTGCCTGAATGATCCGGCTATTGCAGAGCCTTATCTTGATAAGTACTGCCTCAAGAGCGGAACATCAAAACAGTATGTTCAGGCTTGGCTTCCTATCGTTGCCGCTGCACAGCTCATAAAGGGCAAGGCAGAGGAGAAGGATCTGCTGATGAAGTGGATAGATGTTGTGGACTATTCCTGATAATGATTGATCTTTTCACAAAAGTTGTTTTGTGTACCTGTAATAAATCTGTAACCCGCTTTTGTGCAATATTGCACAAACAAAACTTGTGCCGATAGTGAAATATGTTCACTATCGGCATTTTTAGTGAAAATTTGGTGTAAAGTGTTTACTTTCGTGAAATGCTGTGATATACTTTATAACGTAAAAATAATATAGGATCACTATATGTAGAAAGGAGAGCCTGCGTAAAGGCTACATAGGGGACAAAAGATGAAAAAGACAATTCTTATCGCAGTAATGGCGCTTATCTCGCTGACAATAGTCAGCTGCGGAAGCACAAAGAAAAATGACGGCAAAACACTTACGACCGCATCGCAGACGGCACAGCAGCAGCTTCAGAGCACAGAGATAGACAAAGATGGATTCTCGCAGATACCTGATGAAGCAGAGAAAGCCCTGGGCGTAGCTGCAAAGCGTTCTGAAGGGGTATTTGAAACGCAGGGAGACCGTTCTTTCGGATACACCGGAACAGATGTAGTAAACGGCAAAACATGCTATTGTTTCTCGCTGTTTGACAAAAATGAAGATGATACATACTATATCGCTGATATAGCTGTGGAAGCTGACGGCGAAAAGGTATATTCATCAAAGGCAGGAAAGAAGGATTATTCCGAGATGAGAGCTGCTGTCAAAGCACAGGGCTGGAATGAAAAGCAGACTCCTGCATTCTCAAAGTAATATTATTTAGTATACTAAGGCTGTTGCAGTTTTGCAGCAGCTTTTTTTGTTTTGTGTAACCTTTTTATTCTCCGCTGCGTCTATATAGGTGAAGCGCTTCAGTATAAAAGAAAGGAGAAAGGCTGATGACCGACGAAGAGCTTATCGCTATGCTCGAAGTCAAGGACAGAAAAGCACTTGTGGAGCTTGAAAACAAGTACGGAAGCTACTGTAAAAGCATAGCGATGAACATTCTGCGCAACAGGCAGGATACCGATGAGTGCCTCAACGATGCTTATCTTTCCGTATGGAACGCTATACCGCCTGCTCACCCCGATGACCTGCGTATGTATGTTTCGGGAGTTGTGCGAAATGCCGCAATAAACCTGTGGCGGAGGTCACACGCACAAAAACGTGGGTCGGGACATATCGAGCTGCTGCTTGAAGAGCTTTCGGACGTGGCTGCTTCGGATAATTCACTTGAAAAGCTTGACGACACACTTGCGCTGAAAGCCGCATTCAACGAGTTCTTAGGCTCGCTCAAACCCGAGCAAAGACGGATATTCCTGCTGAGGTACTGGTATATGGATACGATAGAGGAGATCGCCGACAAGCTTGACATCAGCGAGAGCAAAGTCAAGGTCAGTCTTCACAGAACGAGAAACAAACTGAAAAAGTTTCTGGAAAGAGAGGGATTGTTATGAACGATAAGATGCTTGATATTATAGGACTTGCAGACGAAAAGTATCTGCGTGAGGCAGAGGGAACATCACAGATAAAGGTAAAACATAAACGCAGGATCTCGGCTAAGTTTGCAGCTGTTGCCGCAGCCGCAGCGATAATGACCGTGACGGCAGGGGCGGTCGCTGTTACAAAGCTGTCCAACAAGGAGAGCGTTGGCGAGTTTTACGACAGCAGCGCAGTCAGCAAGATGGAAGAACGGGGATTTGCAAACGGTGCAGTCAGCGAAAACAGCCATTTTTCTGTAACCCTTGAAACCGTACTGAAAGATGACTACAAGCTGATGCCGATAGTTACGATAAAGCCGCTTGACGAACAGGCAGAGGATTATCTTGCGCAAAGCGGTGAGATGCAATGTCCGATAACATATTATTCTGATACAGATGAGTGCGTCAGGAGCTGTGTAACATGCTTTGCACAGGATCAATATAAAAAAGGTGACGGCAAATTAAGCATGAGAATGGAAATCCCGTTTGTTTCGCTGCACAACAGTATCGACAAAGACCGACCGCTTACGATCAGGCTTTTCGAGATGAAATATGCAAGCATTGACGGAAAAACCAATGAAGCCAGCCTGTTCAACGGCATCGAACTTAAGCTTGATGATCATAAAGAGGTCAAAAGTACAAAGCTGTACTCGAAAAAGGGAAATGAGCTGTATTTGTCGGAAATAGGCTTTGTTGCTTTGATCCCATACCCTGACAATGGTTCGTTCTGGAACGGAGACCTTGTATATAAGGACGGCAAAAAAGATAAGGTCGATGATATATCGTCCGACGGTCAGGGACTTGGTCTTGGTGAGAAGCAGAATATAGGACTCAGCCTGAACTTTAAAACGCTTGTAGATGTTGATAATGTCGAGTCGATAGAACTTATGGGCGAAACGTATACAAGAAGGTAACTGTCCGAATATATGTACAAAAAGAGGACTTCCCAAGCAGGAAGTCCTTTGCTTATAACTGTACGATTTTTTACCCTAAAAGCTTTGCGAGTCTCTCGTTTACAGCCTTCAGGAAGTCCTCTGTGTTTACCTTGGTCTTGTTCTCAAGTGTTGAGAGAAGGTAGAGGTCACCTGTCATTATGCCGTCCTCGATAGTCTGTATCGTTGCTTTTTCAAGGGAATCAGCAAAGTTTATCAGCTCAGGCAGCTCATCAAGCTCGCCTCTCTTGCGCAGAGCGCCTGTCCAAGCAAACAGCGTAGCGACTGAGTTCGTGGAGGTCTCCTCGCCCTTGAGGTACTTGTAGTAGTGTCTCTGAACTGTGCCGTGAGCAGCCTCATACTCGTAAACTCCGTCAGGTGAAACAAGCACAGAGGTCATCATTGCCAGTGAGCCATAAGCGGTAGCTACCATGTCGCTCATTACATCGCCGTCGTAGTTCTTGCAAGCCCAGATATATCCGCCGTTTGAACGGATAACTCTTGCGACTGCATCGTCGATGAGAGTGTAGAAATATTCGATGCCTGCGGCTTCAAACTTCTCCTTGTACTCCTTCTCGAAGATCTCAGCGAAGATGTCCTTGAAGGTGTGGTCATACTTCTTTGAGATAGTGTCCTTTGTTGCGAACCAGAGGTCCTTCTTGGTGTCAAGAGCAAAGTTGAAGCAGGCTCTTGCGAACGATCCGATAGAATCCTCTCTGTTGTGCAGACCCTGAATGATACCGGGTGTCTTTTCAAAGCTGAAGATAGTCTCTCTTGACTCGTTGCCGTCCTTATCTGTCAGCACAAGCTCTGCTTTTGAGCCCTGCGGACACTTCATCTCAACGTTCTTGTAAACGTCGCCGTAAGCGTGACGGGCGATAGTGATAGGCTTGGTCCATGTCGGGATATAAGGTGTGATGCCTTTGACGAGGATAGGAGTTCTGAAAACTGTTCCGTCGAGCATTGCTCTTATCGTACCGTTAGGGGATTTCCACATCTCCTTGAGGTTGTACTCTGGCATTCTTGCAGCGTTAGGAGTGATAGTTGCGCACTTGACTGCAACGCCGTACTTCTTTGTAGCGTTAGCCGAGTCGATAGTCACCTGATCGTTAGTCTCGTTTCTGTGAACGAGTCCGAGATCGTAATACTCGGTCTTGAGGTCGATGTAAGGCAGCAGGAGAATGTCCTTTATTTCCTGCCAGATGATACGGGTCATCTCGTCGCCGTCCATTTCGACCAGCGGTGTTTTCATTTGGATCTTGTTCATTTTACTTTCCTCCATATTTTATAGTATCGACGGCGATCTGACATACCATCTGCCGCCGTGCCTGTAATTTACAATCCCCGTGAGTGCATATATACCGATACGCCTATGCAGATACCGAGGATAACTCCTGGGATAAGACACTCCTTGAACACATCTTCTTTTGGAGTGGAGTCTATAACGAGTTTCTTTATGAACGTTACCACAAGAGCGATGAAAGCTGCAAACACAGGGTAAATGCAAAACGGCATACTGAACAGTCTTGCGATTGCTGCGCCGAAAGCGAGCATCAGAATGTACAGCCAGACGTCCTTGCCGATCTCGACAGATTCGCCTGCGTGTCTGTTGAAGACAGTTCCCGAAAGAGCAAGGTCGCCTATCATATCACGGCGCCTCTCACGCTTTTTCTGCTGATCTATCATGTTGAAGAAAGCTTCTTCTCCCATATCATTGGGGTTGCTTGAGGTATAGGTCGGGTGCTGAGCCATCTGGTCATAGTCTGCCTGAGAATACCTGACAGGTCCCTTAGCCATCTGAGGATCGGAATAAGTGCCTGACTGCTGCTGATAGCTGTTGTTATAGCCCTGATCGTAGTATCCGTCCTGATAGCCGTTATCGTAGCTCTGATCGTAATAGCCGTCCTGATAGCCATTATCGTAGCTCTGATCGTAATAGCCGTCCTGATAGCCGTTGTCATAGCTCTGATCGTAGTATCCGTCCTGATAGCTGTTATCGTAGTTCTGATCGTAGTATCCGTCCTGATAAACGTCATCAAGGTTCGGAGCATCTTTGTAGTAGTCGTTGCGGTATGTCGGATTCTGAGCGTATCGGTCATAGTCTGCCTGTGTGAAGCTGTCAGCCTCGGCAGTACCGTTCACCTGAAATCCTCCGTTGAGCATCTCGTCCTTTGTCAGCGCATCGCTGCGATAGGTCGGATTTTTGGCAAAGTTGTCGTAATCTGTCGATGAGTAATGCTTGAAATTGCCTTTGGAACCACCCTTGTTCCAGTCCAGCGGATCGTAAGAATCTTTCATAGTTTTGTTCCCCCATCATTTTGTCTTTTTATTGTTTGTCTTTTATTTTGAAAGCTGCTCTCTTGTGTAGTCGAGCAGTCCTCCTGCCAGAATGATGTCCTTTGTTCTTCCTGTGAGTTCGCACAGAACAGCGATCTGCTCACCTGTTGTCTTGTTTATTACGGTGAGCTGAGTCTTGCCTGCTTCGATGTCTGCACGTACGTTTTCTATTGCTATTTCGTCGCCCTGACTGATCTTGTCGTAGTCTGCTTCATTTACGAATGTCAGCGGCAGGATACCTGCGTTGATAAGGTTAGCTCTGTGGATTCTTGCAAAGCTCTTAACGAGAACAGCCTTGATGCCGAGA
Source organism: uncultured Clostridia bacterium (assembly GCA_947307175.1). Lineage (GTDB taxonomy): Bacteria > Bacillota > Clostridia > Oscillospirales > Ruminococcaceae > Hominimerdicola. Next base: position 29,905 of record CAMZIK010000008.1, on the reverse strand, counting down.
TAAAGCGGAGCGAGTGCAGCGTGTTCTCTTGAAGAACCCTGACCGTAGTTCGTGCCTCCGACGATTATAGACTTGCCCATATTCTTGGCACGTCTTGGGAAGTCCTCATCGCAAACCGTGAAGCAGTGCTGTGAGATAGCTGGGATATTTGAACGCAGCGGAAGTATCTTTGCGCCTGCGGGCATGATGTGGTCTGTGGTGATATTGTCGCCGACCTTGAGAGATACCTGACACTCGATGCTCTCAACCAGCGGAGCGGTCTCAGGATAAGGCTTGATGTTCGGTCCTCTGAGTACCTCGACGCTGTCCATTTCCTCTACGCTTGCAGGAGCAACTACCATATTGTCGTTGATCTTGAACTGTTCTGGAACTTCGATCTTAGGCATCTCGCCGAGAGTTCTCGGGTCGGTGAGGTAGCCTGTGAGTGCGGAAGCTGCTGCGGTCTCAGGCGATACGAGATAGATCTGTCCGTCCTTTGTTCCGCTTCTGCCGAGGAAGTTTCTGTTGAATGTTCTCAGCGAAACACCTGCGGAGTTAGGAGCCTGACCCATGCCGATGCACGGACCGCATGCGGATTCGAGTATTCTTGCGCCTGCATCTATCATAGTAGCGAGTGCGCCGTTTGAAGCGAGCATATTGAGTACCTGCTTTGAGCCTGGAGCGATAGCCAGCGAAACGCTTGGGTCTACCGTCTTGCCCTTGAGGATATATGCTACTTTCATCATATCAACAAAAGAGGAATTCGTGCAGGAGCCGATGCAGACCTGGTCTACTTTCAGCTTGCCTATCTCCTCCATATTCTTTACATTGTCAGGTGAATGAGGGCAGGCAGCCTGCGGAACGAGTGCGGCAAGGTCTATGTCTATTACTTCGTCGTAAACAGCGTCGTCGTCAGCTTTCAGCTCCGTCCATACGTCGCCTCTGTCCTGAGCCTTGAGGAATGACTTGGTCACCTCGTCGGAAGGGAAGATAGATGTTGTTGCGCCAAGCTCTGCGCCCATGTTGGTTATAGTAGCTCTTTCCGGAACAGAAAGTGTCTTTACGCCTTCGCCGCAGTATTCCATTACCTTGCCTACGCCGCCCTTAACGGAGATGCGTCTGAGCACTTCAAGGATAACGTCCTTAGCCGATACCCATGGTGAAAGCTTGCCTGTGAGATTTACCTTTACTATCTGCGGATATGTAATGTAGTAAGCGCCGCCGCCCATTGCAACTGCAACGTCCAGTCCGCCTGCACCGATAGCGATCATACCTATACCGCCGCCTGTCGGAGTATGGCTGTCGGAACCGATGAGAGTCTTTCCGGGGATACCGAATCTTTCAAGATGCACCTGATGACAGATGCCGTTTCCGGGGCGTGAGAAGTATACACCGTGCTTTTTGCATACAGAGCCGATGAATCTGTGGTCGTCTGCGTTCTCAAAGCCCGACTGCAGAGTGTTGTGGTCGATATAAGCCACGCTCTTCTCGGTCTTTACACGTGGAACTCCCATAGCCTCATATTCGAGGTAAGCCATAGTTCCTGTTGCGTCCTGTGTGAGTGTCTGGTCGATACGGATACCGATCTCGCTGCCCTTGACGAATTCACCGTCAACGAGGTGAGCCTTCAGTATCTTTTCAGTCAGAGTAAGTCCCATTTTTAAAACACCTTCCTAAATAAATAATAATACAATACTATTTTACTCCAAATGCGCTTATTTGTCAAGAAATCTGAAGCTGCTCAAAAAGCTTTTCCACTATTCACAGTGAAGCGCCGAAATTGTCTGTTTTGTTTGTCCAAAGTTGACAAATGCGTATTTCTTGACAGGACAGGCAGTATAATATATAATGAATTAAGTATGATAAACTATGATAAATATAGGACGGGAAATCGTATATCAACGGAGGAACGGTTATGAGATTCAGACCTTGTATAGATATCCACAACGGAAGCGTCAAACAGATAGTCGGCGCAAGCCTTACTGACAAGAATGATTTTGCGGTGGATAATTTCGTGTCGGAGCAGGACGGCGCATACTATGCAGAGCTTTATAAGAAATATCAGCTGCCGGGCGGACATATAATAATACTGAACCCCAAGGACAGCCCCTATTATGAGGCGGATCTCAGGCAGGCTTTTTCTGCTCTGAAAGCGTGGGAAGGCGGCTTGCAGATAGGCGGCGGCATAACCGACGAAAATGCGAAAATGTTCCTTGACAGCGGTGCGAGCCATGTTATCGTCACAAGCTTTGTTTTCAGATGCGGACAGGTCTGCTTTGATAACCTTGAAAAGCTTGTAAAAGCAGTCGGCAGAGAGCATATAGTTCTTGACCTTTCCTGCCGTGCAAAAGACGGAAAGTATCATATCGTCACAGATCGCTGGCAGAAGTTCACCGACGTGGTGCTTAGTGAGCAGACGCTGGAGCTGCTTTCAGGTTACTGCGATGAGTTCCTTGTCCACGCCGCAGATGTTGAGGGCAAGGCTAAAGGCATAGAGGACAGTGTTGCGAAGCTGCTCGGTGAGAGTTCAGCAGTTCCTGCGACATACGCTGGCGGCATTTCTGGATTTGATGACCTTGAAAAGCTGGAAGTCCTCGGTAAAGGAAAAGTCGATTTCACGGTAGGCTCGGCGCTTGATATTTTCGGCGGCAATATGAGCTTTGAGCGCACAGCCGCTTTCGGCAGGGAGAAAACTTAGACAAAAGCAACAATAATACACGGCATTTCGTATGTTATTTGTAGAAAAAAGTGTTTGCATTATGCTGCTTTTTATGGTATAATATATTGATAACTTTTTTGATATTACACGTTGAAGGGAAGAGGTTTTATGGCAAAGCTGCGTGTAGCAGTCATCTTCGGAGGAAAGTCCAATGAACACGATATTTCTTGTATATCTGCGGCACACGTTATCAAAAGCATCTCAAAGGAGAGATACGATGTAGTGTGCATAGGCATAACCAAGAAAGGTCATTGGCTCAAATACATAGGAGATGTTGAGGATATTCCTACGGGCGCTTGGGAGAAGCACCCTGACAATGTTCCGTGCGTACTCAGCCCCGATCCTGTTGACAAGGGATTTCTTGCAATGGGTGAGGACGGCGAGGTGAGCCATGTCAAAGTTGACTGCGTGTTCCCTGTGCTTCACGGAAAGAACGGAGAGGACGGAACGATACAGGGTCTGCTGGAAATGGCTCAGATGCCTTTCGTGGGCTGCGACCTTATCAGCTCTGCAAACTGCATGGATAAAGAGCTTACGCATACTGTTCTCGATGCTCACGGAATAAAGACAGCTCCGTTCGTACCTATCTGCTTCTTTGAGCTTTCACAGCTTGACGAAAAGTGCGCAGTTATGGAAAAGCTCCTGAAATACCCTATGTATGTCAAGCCTGCAAACTGCGGCTCATCGGTCGGCATCTCCAAAGTCACCGACCTTGAAAGCCTTAAAAACGGCATAAAAATGGCTTTTGCACACGATAAGAAAGTAATAGTAGAACAGGGCATAGACGGCATAGAGTGCGAGTGCGCAGTAATGGGCAACGAAAAGCCTGTTGTTTCTGCGGTAGGCGAGATCTCAGCTGCAAATGAGTTCTATGATTACGATGCTAAGTATAACAACAGTGAGTCAAAGACATATATCCCTGCAAGGATAAGCGAAAAAAGCTCGGACGAGATCCGTCTGACTGCGCTCAGGGCTTACAGAGCTATGGGCTGCTGCGGTCTTGCAAGAGTTGATTTCTTCCTCTGCAATGACGGAACTGTGGTACTCAATGAGATAAATACCATGCCCGGACATACCCCGATAAGTATGTATCCGCAGCTGTTCGCATATGAGGGAATGACGTTTGAGCGTCAGGAGGATATGCTGATAAGGCTTGCCCTTGAAAGAGCAGGGGTCGACTATGAATAATTCTTCGATAGGCGTATTTGATTCGGGCGTCGGCGGACTGACCTGCGTTGATGAACTCAAAAAGCTGATGCCCAATGAGAACATCGTTTACCTCGGCGATACCGCAAGGATACCCTACGGAACAAAGAGCAGGGATACGATATATTCCTATGCAAAACAGGACATCGCTTTTCTTGAACAGCATGATGTCAAGATGATACTCGTTGCCTGCGGCACAGTCTCATCGGTAATGATGTCGATGCCTGTTTTTGAGGACAGCACAACAGCGCTTAAAAGCGGAGTGGTAGTGCCTGCGGCACACGCTGCCTGCGCCGCTACGAGAAATAAACGCATAGGCGTTATCGGTACGAGCGCCACGATAAAAAGCGGCAGCTACGGCAAGATAATACATGAGATAATGCCTGATGTGAAAGTCGTCGGAATGGCTTGCCCGATGTTCGTTCCGCTTGTTGAGAACGGCTATACCGCAAAGGACTGTGAGCCTGCAAGATTCTTTGCGAATGAATACCTTGACATAATGAAAAAAGAACAGGTCGATACGCTGATACTCGGCTGTACGCATTATCCGCATCTGAGCGGGCTTATCTGCGATATAATGGGTGAGAATGTCACACTCATATCTTCAGGAGCAGAGCTTGCAAAGCACGCCCTGAAAACTCTCAGCTACAACGATGCGCTTTGTGACAGACAGCAGGAAGGTTCGCTTGAGCTTTACTGCACCGACAGCGAGGAGCTTTTCAGAGAGAATGTTGAAAAGCTGATGAGCAAGAACATAATCGCAAAAATATCCAAATGCACCCTGAAACTCTGAGGAGGATTTGAATTGATAAAACAGGATGTTTCAATGAAACTGGTCAGCAGCCAGTCTGACGGCGAGAATAAAGAGTCTACCGAGCTGCTGTCAAGAGCGATATACGAAAAAACAGGAAGCGGCTATAAGCTGACATATGACGAGTCGGAAGCTACGGGCTATAAGGGAAGCACCACGACTATCGAGCTGTTCGACGGCAAGAAGGTCGTTATGTCCCGAAGCGGAAGCGTTACCTCAAATCTTATCGTAGAGCTGGGCAAAAAGCACCACTGCGTTTACGGAACGCCCTACGGAGATCTTATGGTGGGCGTCAACGCAAACTATATCCGTTCAAACCTTGACGACAACGGCGGAAAGCTGGATTTCAAATATGTTATAGATGTCAATTCAAGCTATATCGGCGATTTTGATATTTCTATCGAAGTAAAATAGAGAGGACGTTTAAAATGACTGATCTGATAAATGAAGCATTTTCACAGACAAAAGAGCTTGTGATGCAGGCACTGGGCGAGCTTGTTGCAGAGGGAACGTTCCCTGCCGAGCCGATACCTTCCTTTATTGCCGAGATACCTGCCGATCCTAAGAACGGCGATGTTTCAACAAACGCTGCGATGATCTGCGCAAGACCTTTCAAGAGCAATCCGAGAGCTATCGCTCAGAAAATATCCGAAAAGATACGCCTTGAAGGCAGCTGCTTTGAAAGATGCGAGATAGCAGGTCCAGGCTTCATCAACTTCTTCTATTCTCCGAGCTGGTATTCACAGGTGCTGAAGGCTGTGCTTGATGAGAAGGAAAACTACGGCAAGACGGATATGGGCAAGGGCAAGAGAGTGCTTGTTGAGTTCGTTTCCGCAAACCCGACAGGACCTATGCATATCGGCAACGCAAGAGGCGGAGCTATCGGAGACTGCCTTGCAGCTGTGCTTGAAAAGGCTGGCTATGAGGTCGAAAGAGAATTCTATGTAAACGATGCGGGCAATCAGATCGAAAAGTTCGGCAAGTCGCTGTCTCTGCGCTATATGCAGATATGCAGCGAGGCAGGACAGACTGTCGTTTCAAAGGACCTTGATATAGAGGATTTCTGCAAGGAAATTTACGGCGAGGACGGAAACAGACCTGAGTTCCCGATGCCTGAGGACGTTTATCTGGGAATGGATATTATCGCTCACGCAAAGAATTTCTATGATAAGTTCGGAAAAGACGCTGCAGACAAGTCTGAGGAGGAAAGACGCAAGGCTCTGGTAGAGTTTGCGCTTCCTGTCAATATCGAAGGTCTGCACAGAGACCTTGAAAAGTACCGCATCACCTACGATACATGGTTCAGGGAAAGCACGCTCCATAATGACGGCTCGGTAAAGGAGATAATCGAAAAGCTCAAAGCAAGCGGTCATACATATGAGCAGGACGGCGCTTTGTGGTTTAAAACTACCGATTTCGGCGACGAAAAGGACAGAGTGCTTGTGCGTGAAAACGGCATTCCTACCTATCTCGTTCCCGATATAGCATATCACTACAACAAGCTTGCAGTAAGAAAATTCGATAAAGCAGTAGATATATTCGGCGCAGACCACCACGGCTACATTGCAAGGATAAAGGCTTCAATGACTGCGCTGGGCGTTGACGAGAAAAAGCTTGATATAGTCATCATGCAGATGGTAAGGCTCGTCAGAAACGGCGAAGCATATAAGCTCTCAAAGCGTTCTGGCAAAGCTATCACGCTTAATACTCTGCTTGATGAGATACCGATAGATGCAGCAAGATTCTTCTTCAATCTGCGTGAGCCGAATTCGCAGTTCGACTTTGACCTCGACCTTGCTGTTTCTGAGTCCAGCCAGAACCCTGTATACTATGTTCAGTACGCTCATGCCCGTATCTGCTCTGTACTTAAAAAGCTGTCAGAAGAGGGCATCGAAGTAAAGCCGTTTGACGAGGCTTGTGCAAAGCTGCTTGAAAGCGCAGAGGAAAAGGAGATAGTTAAGCTGCTTGCAAATCTGCCGAGCGTTATCAACGATGCCGCAAGGAACTACGATCCTGCAAAGGTAACAAAGTATGCTATCGATCTTGCAACGCTGTTCCATAAATTCTATAATTCCTGCCGAATCAAAGGCGAGGAGGAAGCACTTATGCAGGCAAGGCTGTCGCTGTCGCTTGCAGTTAAGCAGGTCATCTCAAATATCCTTGATATGCTCAAGATAACCTGTCCGGAGTCAATGTAAAAATGGAAACGCTCAGAAAACTTTTTGCTTCAATGACCGCAGTGCGCTGGGTTCTGCTGGTCATTGAGCTTTTATTGCTTAACTGGTTCATCGCTGCGTTTCCGTTTGCAAATGCGGGAACGTTCATGGGAATATTTCTGTGCCTTGCATCAGCGGCACTGACGTTAGGCTGGAAAGGTTTCAGAGGCTATGTCGGAAACGTCTGCAAAACAGGCGCAGGCAAAGGCGTTGTAATAGCATCATCAGTTATAATTGGTCTGCTGCTGGTATACGTTCTGCTGCTGAGCTTTATGATGCTCAGAGCGATATACTCAAAGCCCGAAAAGCCAAACGTTGTAGTCGTTCTCGGCTGTCAGGTCAGAGGAACAAGACCTTCCAAGATGCTCAGATTCAGGCTCGATGCCGCAAAGGAACTGCTTGACGAATACCCCGATGTCAAGTGTGTTGTCTCAGGCGGAAAGGGCGATGACGAGAACATCTCCGAAGCGCAGTGCATGAAGAATTATCTTGTTGAAAACGGCATTTCTTCAGACAGGATAATCATGGAGGACAAGTCCACAACTACCTTTGAGAACATGAAATTCACCTTTGAAAAGCTCGATGAGCTTGGGATAAGCCGTGATATTACGATCGTCACCGACGGCTATCATCTCTACCGTGCGAGCCTTATCGCAAAGGAGCAGGGCGCAGGAGAGGTCACATCATACGGAGCATCGACTGAGTTCAGACATATAGCTTCGCATTGGGTGAGGGAATGGGCTGCACTGACGAAATACTTCCTTTTCGGAACATAATAGAACACAAAAAAGGCTGCTGTACATTTTTTTGTACAGCAGCCTTTGCTATGTCTTTTTTGCTTTTACTGTTCTTTAGCGTTGTTGATAGCAGAAAGCAGCGCTCTTATGGAGGAAACGATGATGTCCGAGTGTCTGCCTGCGCCCCAGTAGGTCTTTCCGTCTCTTGAGATAGAAACGTAGGAAACAGCCTCGGAGTTTGTCTTTCTTTCAAGTGCATGCTCCTGATATGTTTCAAGTGTGAACTCAAAATCAATAGCCTTGCGCAGAGCATTTGCAACAGAGTCAAGACGACCGTTGCCTTCGCCCTCGTAGATCTGTGCTTCGCCGCTGTTGACTGATGCGGTGACTTTTGCTCTTATCCTGTCGCCTTCAAGCTGAGTGTAATGCTCCTCGGTCGCATTGACGTAAGTAGCTTTGTTGAGGTATTCCTTCTTGAAGATGTCGTAAACTTCCTCAGGTTTAAGCTCTTTGTGCAGATGATCTGAAACGCTCTTGACCTTGTAGCCAAAGTCTTCACGCATTTTCTTTGGCAGGTCGTAGCCGAACTGTGTCTGGAGAACAAATCCGATACCGCCCTTGCCAGACTGCGAGTTGATGCGGATAACGTCTGCATCGTACTCTCTGCCGACGTCATGCGGGTCGATAGGCAGATAAGGAACTGTCCACGATTCGATGCCTTTTTCTTTTCTCCAGTTCATACCCTTTGCGATAGCGTCCTGATGAGAGCCTGAGAATGCGGCGAAAACCAGCGCACCCGAATACGGGCTTCTCGGGCTTACAGTCATTCTTGTAACTCTCTCGTAAAGCTCAACGAGCGTAGGCATATCCGAGAAATCGAGCATCGGGTCAACGCCCTGCGAGAACATATTCATAGCGATAGTAACGATGTCTGCGTTTCCTGTTCTTTCGCCGTTTCCGAAGCATGTTCCCTCAATTCTGTCTCCGCCTGCGAGCAGACCCATTTCGCAGTCCGCAACAGCACAGCCTCTGTCGTTGTGCGGGTGCAGCGAAACGATAAGGTTTTCTCTGTTGTGCATAGTCTTGCACATATATTCTATCTGCTGTGCGTAAACGTGAGGCATCGATACCTCAACAGTAACAGGCAGATTGATGATGACTTTATCCTCAGGTGTAGGCTTCCAGATGTCGATAACAGCGTTGCAGATGTCTCTTGCAAACTCCATTTCCGTTCCCGTGAAGCTTTCAGGCGAATACTCAAATCTGAAATTGGATTCACCCTTGTACATCTCTCTGTATTTATTGAGCAGCTCTGCGCCGTCGGTAGCTATCTTGATGATCTCCTCCTTGCTCTTTTTGAACACCTGCTCTCTCTGAGCAACAGATGTAGAGTTGTAGAGGTGAACGATAGCGTTCTTAACGCCTTTGAGTGCTTCAAAAGTCTTCTTGATGATATGCTCTCTTGACTGTGTGAGTACCTGAATGGTCACATCGTCAGGTATCATATCCTTTTCGATAAGCGTGCGGCAGAACTCATATTCAGTCTCTGAAGCAGCAGGGAAGCCGATCTCTATCTCCTTGAAGCCTATCTTTACCAGATGCTCAAAGAACTCCAGTTTTTCATCAAGGCTCATCGGGATAACCAGCGCCTGGTTACCGTCTCTGAGGTCAACCGAACACCATACGGGAGCTTTGTCGATGCTGTCTTTCTTTGTCCATTCCATGCACTTTTCGGGCGGCAGGAAATAACCCACCGAATACTTTTTGTAGTTTTCCATACTAACAGTCCTTTCATTTGATTTGAAAAAATAGTTGTACGGGGAAATAAAAAATCGCCTTCCCCCGATTAACAGGAGAGACGAGGATTACCCGTGTTACCACTCTCATTCGCATACAGCTCACGCTGTATACCTCACTCACATCAGAACAATGTGACTTCCTTTTAACGGCGGACACCCGGATGCGACTACTGTTTTCACCGCATCTGCTCAAGGACGAGCTATTACAGACCGTACACGCTGACTTACACCGACCGCCAGCTCTCTGTGCAGTACGCACCTGCTTTTCTTCCTATCAAAGCATTTAGAATATACTAACATTATAACACAAAGCTTTACATTGTCAAGCACTTTTTTAAATTTAACATTTTGTTTATATCTGTAAGCGCAGCGCAGCCGTTGACAGAACGCTCTTATTGTTATATAATAATAGTGTATGTTTTTTTCTCAGTTTTTTGCCCTTAAAGGAGGACAATATGATATTTGAAAGCATAAAAAAACTCGTGACCTACGGGCTTGAAAAGCAGCTTATCGCTCCAAGCGACACGGTCTATACAACTAACAGGCTGCTGGAGATACTTCACCTTGATGAATATGAAGAGCCAAAGCAGAAATTTGAAAACATCGACCTTGAAAGCACGCTTGCAGAGCTGCTTGATTATGCCTGCGAAAATGGTCTGTGTGAAAACAGCATAGTTTACCGTGACCTTTTTGATACAAAGCTCATGGGAGCGCTGACTCCGAGACCCAGCGAAGTCGAGCTTGAGTTCTTTGCGCTGTATGACCGCAGCCCGAAGGAAGCTACCGATTACTTTTATAAGTTCTCTCAGGACACCGATTATATCCGCCGCTACCGAATAAAGAAAGATGTTCGCTGGCTCGCACCCACCGAATACGGAGAGCTTGACATCACGATAAATCTTTCAAAGCCCGAAAAAGACCCAAAGGCTATCGCTGCTGCAAAGAACGCAAAGCAGTCGGGCTATCCCAAATGTCTTTTGTGCTATGAAAACGTAGGCTATGCAGGCAGGCTGAATTCTCCCGCAAGGCAGAACCACCGCATCATACCTGTTAAGATAGACGGTCAGGACTGGGGCTTTCAGTATTCGCCCTATGTTTACTACAACGAGCATTGTATCCTTTTCAACAAGGTACATACGCCAATGGTTATAGATAAAAGCGCATTCAACAAGCTGTTCGATTTTGTTCAGCAGTTCCCGCACTACATCATCGGTTCTAATGCTGACCTTCCGATAGTCGGAGGCTCTATCCTCTCGCATGAGCATTTTCAGGGCGGAAGCTATGAATTCCCGATGGCAAAAGCACCCGTAGAGAAAGAGCTTGTCTTCAAGGGCTTTGAGCAGGTTAAGGCAGGCATCGTAAAATGGGCTATGTCAGTGATAAGACTTTCCTCATCCGACAGGGAAGCGCTCGTAGAGCTTGCCGATAAGATACTTCGCTGCTGGAGAGGATATACCGACGAAGATGCTTTCATCTTTGCCGAAACGGACGGAGAAGCGCACAACACCATAACTCCGATAGCAAGAATGAGAGGAGACTCCTTTGAGCTTGATCTTGTTCTGAGAAATAATATCACTACCGAGCAGCATCCTCTCGGAGTTTATCACCCTCATGCCGAACTTCACCACATCAAAAAAGAGAATATCGGACTTATCGAGGTAATGGGGCTTGCAGTGCTTCCCGCAAGACTGAAAGGCGAAATGGAAAAGCTTGCGCAGCATATTGTGAAAAGTGGTGCAGACGGACTTGAAAACGACGAGGTCCTTGCCAAGCACGCAGACTGGGCAAGGGAGCTTTGCACAAAGTACAGCTTTACCAAAGAAAATGCAGACGAGATACTCAGAAAAGAGATCGGAAAGGTCTTTGCAAAAGTCCTTGAACACGCAGGAGTCTATAAGCGTGACGAAAAGGGACAGGCTGCATTTGAGCGGTTTGTGGAATATGTAAACAAATAAGAATAACAGAAAGACAGGGAAAAGAAATTGGAGAAACAAAAGACAAAGAAATATAAGATAATAAAGCTTGTCATTATCCTGACAGCAGCGCTTCTGCTCGGAACGGCTGCGTTTTTCACAGTGAGGTATTTCCTGCGTGAAGCCGAGAAGAAAAAAGCTTACGATGTCAATACTCTCACGAGCGAGCAGATACAGGCTGTCGCAGATAATAAAAAAGCCAAAAAGCTTATGATAGTCGCTCATCCCGATGATGACGTTATCTGGGGCGGCGGACACCTTCTGGACGGGGATTATTTTGTCGTTTGCATCACAAACGGCAGGAACGATACCCGAAAGCCCGAATTTGAAAAAATGCTGTCGCAGTCGGGAAACAGCGGATATATCCTTGAATATCCCGATAAAGTCGCAGGAGAGCGTGACGACTGGAAACAGGTGTGGGATAAGATAGAAAGCGACCTTGAAAGGCTGATGAAATGCAAAAACTGGGACCTGATAGTTACTCACAATAAAGACGGCGAGTACGGTCATCAGCACCATAAATACACCCACTCTATCGTGACGGAGATATACAATGACAATAAGCTCGAAGCGCCGCTTTTCTGTTTTGGTACATATTACTCAAAAGACAAGCTTCCCGATCATGAGAGCAAGATGATAAAAATGTACGATAAGCAGATAGAATTCAAAAATGAGCTTATCAAGGTCTATGAGTCGCAGGAGAAAACCGCCCAGAAATTCTGGCATATGGCGCCGTATGAGATGTGGACTCTCTACGAGCCTTGAGCAGAATTATAAGATCACACAGATAAAAAAGAACAGAACAACAGGGGTAATGAGATGAAATTCACAAAGAAAAACTATATACATATAGCTGTTCTTACAGCGATGTATCTGATAATGGTGCTTGTGCTGACAAGGTTCAGATACGCATACGGTTCGGATCTTGACTGGGGAGCGCAGCATTTTGCTATACCCGATGCTTTCAGGCGGGAGTTCTATAAAACGGGAGATTTGTTTCCGAGCTTCCTTTTTGATCTCGGCGCAGGAGAGAATATCTATGACCTGTCCTATTACGGTCTTTATTCACCTGTGATACTTCTGAGCTATCTGTTTCCGTTCCTGCCGATGTATCTTTATATCCAGATAGCTTCGGTGCTTGGTATGTGCGTCAGCATTTTCCTGTTTTACAGGTGGGTCTGCGGAAAGTTCAAGCCTGAGACCGCTTTTGTGATGACGGTGCTGTTTGAGTTCTCAACGGGGCTTTCGATGCACAGCCACAGGCATATAATGTTCGTAAGCTATATGCCGTTCCTGATACTCGCATTCGGTGCGGTGGACAACTATTTCAGCGGCAAAAGGAAATATCCGCTTGTCATCTATACTTTCCTTTGTATAATGTGCTGCTATTTCTTCGGAGTTGCAGCTGTTGCGGCTATAACCGTTTATGGCATCTACGAATATCTAAGAACAACAGAGAAGGTCACTTTCAAAGACTTTCTGAAAAAAGGCTCTCACTTTGCCGGCAGGATAATAACCGCAGTTCTTATGTCTGCTATCCTTCTTGTGCCGACGCTTTACTGTATGTTCAGTGGTCGTGATGCAGGAAATGCAGGGATAAAGCTTTCAGAGCTTCTCCCTGACATTCAGATCGACTTTCTGTGTTATGATTCCTACGGAATGGGTCTGACCCTTTTATCGCTGCTCGCTGTTTTCTATACAGCATTTGAAAAGAAACAAAAGCATACACGTTTCCTCGGCATAACCATGCTTTGCTTTATCGTTCTGCCTGTTTTCGTGTTTGCGCTCAACGGAACGCTCTACATCGATGCGAAAGTGCTTATCCCGTTCACGCCTCTGTGTCTCCTGCTCGTCGGAAGACTGCTTGAAAAGATAAAGCAAGACGATTTCTTCAGACCTTCAAGCTTCAGTTTCATTATGAGCATTGTCTCCACAGCTGCGTTTGCAGGCGTGTTCATGATGGTCGCTCCCAGAAAAGCGTTTGTCAGCGGTTTCCTTGCCATAGATGTAGCTATCACTCTTGTCGTCATAGCTGTATACTATTTTGTCAGGAAAAAAGCAGTCATAACAGCAGGCGCTGTTGTAGCCGCAGTCGTAGCAGGCTTTTGCGTAAACCTGACAGATAACCTTACGGAAGTTTCAAAGCTTGATTATCTGTTTTCCGATGATATGTACTCGCTGACAGACGAAATAAGCAAAGATGAAAGCGTCGTGCGCACAGCCGACCTTATAGAGCGCTGTGATACTCCGAATTATATTTATAACGACGATTATCATGTCCCAAATATCTATTCTTCACTGCACAACAAAAACTATAATAAATTCTACTTTGAGACCATACGCAACGAGAACGAGTTCCGTAATTCCGCACTGACGACCCAGTCGCAGAGCTTCCTGTATCAGCTCTATATGGGCGAGAAATACCTTATCACCGATTCTTCCGCAAAGCCGTCCGTGCTTTACAAAAAGATAAAGCAGTCAGGCGATGTTGCGCTCTATGAATGTGACAAGGTCAGACCTGTCGCTTATTGCTCCTCTGAGCTTCTCAGCGAGAAAACTTTCGATGACATCGATTATCCCTATTCTCTGTCGGCGCTGATGAATAATATCATCGTCAGCGAAGGCGGAAAGGACAGCTATGAGCCTGTTGGAATAGAAAAGACCGACGGCTTTGAGATAGAGGGCATAGACGGTATCACGAAAACTGACAGCGGTTACAGCGCAAGACTGGAAAAGACCATCGAATTCACAGTAAAGCTGAAAACACCTGTCCCGTCCGATAAACTGCTGCTCGTTGCATTTGATGTTGATAACGAGCTGAAGGGAAGCGGACTGAAAACAGACGATGCAAAGATCTTCATAGACGGTATAAAGAACAATCTGACCGATCCGGACTGGAAATATTACAACAACAATAAGACCTTTGAGTATGTTGTTTCTGCCCATGACAGCTATCCGATAAAAGAACTGAAAGTCAAGTTCATGAAGGGCAATTATGATATAAGCAATATCAGGTTCTATACTATGGATCCCTTGCAGCTGACGGAAGTTGACGAGTTCGTTTTTGATAAGCAAAAGACAAAAGGCGATAACATCGAAGGAAGTATAGATGTCAGCAAGGACGGATATTTTATCCTTACCGTTCCCTACACCGACGGCTTCACCGCTTACGTTGACGGCGAAAAAACAGAGGTAGAGTGCGTTGATAAAGCATTTGTAGGTTTCCCGTTATCGCAGGGACACCACGATATAAAAATAAACTTTACTGCACCGTATTTGAAAGAAGCAAAGCTCATCAGTGCAGGCGGACTGCTTATCCTTGCGCTCCTGATAGTAAGGGAACTGCTTTCAAAAAGAAAGAAAACAAAGGAAGTGGAATGATTGAGCATCAAAAATGACAGCATTGACAAGTTCCTCAAAGGACTTAGCTATGATGCCTACGAAACAATGGGAGCGCATCTGCGTGAAGGCGGTGCTGATTTCATAACATATGCACCTAACGCTGAAAATGTCGAGCTTATGGTCAACGGCTCAATGTACGATATGCACCGTGATGAAAGGGGAGTCTGGAGCTGCAAGCTTGAGAGAGCTTCTCAGGGAGACATCTACCAGTATGTCATCACCACAAAGACTCTTGAAAAGCATTACCGTTCCGACCCGTTTGCCTTTTACAGCGAGGTCCGCCCCAAGAACGCATCTATCCTCTATGATATGCACAGCTATTCGTGGGGCGACGATGCGTGGCTGAGGTCAAGAGATAAAAACTACGAAAAACCACTCAATATCTATGAGATGCACTTCGGCAGCTGGCGCATAAAAGAAGGAAAAAGCGAAACAGAGCGCTATTATACCTATGCTGAAATGGCGGATATACTTATCCCTTATATCAAGGAAATGGGATATACCCACATCGAGCTTCTGCCGCTGACGGAGCACCCTTTTGACGGCTCATGGGGCTATCAGGCAACAGGCTATTATTCAGCGACCAGCCGCTACGGCGACCCTAACGGCTTGAAAAGCTTTATCGACCGCTGCCATAACGCTGACATCGGCGTGATACTTGATTTCGTGCCTGTGCATTTCGCAAGGGATTTCTTTGCGCTGCATATCTACGACGGCGGCTATGTCTTTGAGAGCGATAACGAAATGGAGCGTTACAGCGAATGGAACACGGCTCTGTTTGACTACTCCAAACCTCACGTCCTTAGCTTTATGAAATCGGCGGTCAACTTCTGGATAGATATGTATCATATCGACGGCATAAGGTTCGATGCGGTCGCAAATCTCATCTACCGCCACGGCAGAAAGGATATGCCGATAAACGACAGCGGACTGTGGTTCGTGCGTGATACGAATTATACAATGCAGAAGCTCCACCCTGATGTCATGCTCTTTGCAGAGGATTCCACCGACTACGGCAAGGTGACTGCACCCGTTGAGTTCGGCGGTCTTGGTTTTGACTATAAGTGGGATCTGGGTTTTATGAACGACACCATAAACTATATCAAAACTCCGCCCAATGAAAGAGTGAAGCACCACAATAAAATGACTTTTTCAATGAGCTATTTTTACAGCGACCTGTTTATCCTGCCTTTCTCGCACGATGAGGTAGTTCACGGCAAAGGCACGATGCTTGATAAAGCGCAGGGGAACCACGAACAGAAAATGGCGACGATACGGGCATTTTATATGTGGCAGATGACCCACCCCGGCAAGAAGCTCAACTTTATGGGCAACGAGCTGGGAGAGTATATGGAGTGGCGTGAGGAAAAGGAACTCGGCTGGAACCTGCTGACCTATCCTTCGCACGACTCGCTTCATGAGTATATAAAAAAGCTCGATCATCTTTACCTGACCGAGCCTGCACTGTATAAATACGATTATAATGCCGCATCGTTCCGCTGGATAGATGCCAACAACTGCGGCAGGAACATCTTTGCCTTTCAGCGAAATGACCTTGAAGGACACCTGATATACTGCGTTTTTAACTTTTCCGGCACAAAGCAGAACTATACGCTTAACGTAAACGTCAACGGCGAATTTGAGGAACTTCTCAACTCAGACCGTGATATTTACAGCGGCTCGAACTGTCTTAACGAGCATTGCTATGCAAGCAATTTCAAGCTCAATATCCAGCTTGCTCCCTTGTCAGCAACAATGCTGCGCAAAAAAGGCTGACCAGACATTTTTACTCATATATACTGCCCGCATAAAGTAAAGTGGCGATAAGATCCCAGTTTATGTTTGCGGGCATTTCTTTGCCTGCATTTTTGTAATACCCGTCCATGTCCTTTGTCCAGCCTGCCAACGCTTCAAGATAATCCCTTACAGATGCATCTTGTTCAGCCTTGATAAAATGCTGCATAAACACTAAAAAATCTTCTCTGCTCTCTATCTTCCCAAGCATCTCGATATGCTTATCCATATCCTCACCTCATTAAACAGTTCAACTAATAAATATCTTCTGCTTCAAATGCGATAGCCGCACCGTCACGGATAAGTCCGACCTGCCCCTGAAACCTTTGCGAGCGTATATCCGCAGGCGGTATCACGAAAATGTCTTTTCCTTGCTGCAAGGCGTGACCCGCCGTGTTCAGACAGCCGCTTTTGTCCGATGCCTCAACAATGAGCAGCTTCTGACTCAGCGCCGCTATCAGCCTGTTTCGCCGCCTGAAATATTCACGCTTCGGAGGAACGAGCGGAGGGTATTCGGAAATGACAGCGCCGCTTTGTGCTATCTTTTCCTCAAGCTCAAGGCTGCCCTTGGGATAGTCGTATCCAATGCCGCAGCCAAGCACCGCAACGGTCTTTCCGCCGCAGCTGATGCAGCTTGTGTGAGCGCAGCGGTCTATGCCCTGCGCAAAACCGCTTACGATGACAACGCCCTTTTTTGCAAGCTTACCCGTAATATCCGAACATATCCGCAGAGATGAGTCTGCCGCTTTGCGTGCGCCGATCACTCCTGCGGTCTTTTTGTATGTCAGAATATCCGTGTCGCCCTTTGCATAAAAAACTATCGGTGCAGAGGAGGCGTAAAAGCTTTCAGGGACGCAAGCATCAGCCTGCGTGATGATGCTGATGCCGAGCTTTTTGCAGACTGCAAGTATTCGCTCTGCGGTCTCGTGCCTGTCCTTTATGCCGCAGCTGTGCGGTATCTGCTGAGCAGAGGCGTGCTTTTTCAGCAGCCGTGCGAATCCTTCTTCCCGTCCGTGAAACTCCAGCGAGCATTCCACCCATGCCCGCATCTCATCTGACTGCATATACACACCTCCATTCACCCGTTTAATTGATGATACCATATTTCAAACCGTTTTTCAATCCGTTTTGCTTGCATAATTGCACAAGCACAGAGCTTTGAATTTGTATAAATGTACAAAAGTTTTGGTTTGTGCTGATTTGTGCTATACTAAATCGTACAAATGTGCTACAATGTATTTGAACGTTTAAGTCTATCCTTACCGAAAGGTGGTGCAGGCATTGAATTTTCTCAATAATATCAACTGGACAGGTAAGCTCTGCCGCAGAGCAGGAATGACAATGGCGGCTTTGCTGATATTTATCATCGCCCTTACAGGTCATGCTTCAAAGAAAAGTCCTGATAAGGACGACAGCTCGTCCAAAGCACCGCAGGAAAGTTCATCGCAGCAGGAGCTAATAGATACCTCCTATATCAAGCTGAATAATGATGAGTATAACAATACAGGTCTTATCGCACTTGATAATAAGGATCACAGCTATACGCCAGACACATCAGACTTTGAATCTATCTATTCGTATCTGTTCAATGCAAAAGGCGATATGGTAATGACGACAGGCAGCACAAATATCTGCGGCGACAAGGAGATGCTTGAACATCTCAACGCCATGGTCTGTGATTTTGCTGCACAGACAGGGCTCAAGACCATAATGGTGCGCAATGCGGCATACAGAGTTGACGATAAGGTCTATAAGTCTCAGTTCGATATTGAAGAGAAAAAGGAGAATACAGATAATAATGAGCAGAACGCTGCTCAGCAGACTGCACAGCCGCAGTCAGGACCGACATCTGACGGCTGTTATGAGCATCTCACAGGGCTTGCAGTCGATCTGCAGTTATATGAAGCTGACAAGGGCGCATATCCAGAGTTCACAGGAGAGGGAAGCTATGCGTGGATAAACGAGAACTGCTGGAAATACGGCTTTGTACTGAGGTATCCTGCTGAAAAGCAGTCGGTCACCGGAGTTGAGGGCAAGAAGAACCATTACCGCTATGTCGGAAAGGAATATGCGCAGGTAATGCACGAAAACAACCTTGTCCTTGAAGAACTGTACGCTTTCCTTCAGAAGTATACCTACGAAAAACCGCTGAAGGTCACATCTCCCGACGGAACTGTTTCTATGCTTTATTACATAAAAAAAGAAAAGGATAAGACCACGACCACCGTTCCTATGCCTGCGGGCTATGACGGAGGGAAAGCAGGTCATTTCTCAGCGGACAGCGAGGACGGCATCTACGTCTGCGGATATATCAGTTTTGTCCCACGGGATGATACGCCCCAGCAGACTCAGCCCGAGCAGACCACTCAGCCCACTGAAACTCAGGCTGAAAAAACAGAATAATCCCAAAACGCATCATGTAAGTTCATTTCGTGGTGCGCTTTTTTGTGACCCTGAAAAGCGGTTTTACATAGTATGTAGAAAATCGGTCCGCATCTGGCGGGCTTTTACGGAGGGTCATATATGTCAGAAAAATTCTTTCTCGGCGGAGTAACGCCAAACGGCTTTTCAACTCATCTGAACGAGTATACGGATAATAAAAAATTCTTTGTTTATATCCTAAAAGGCGGCGCAGGAACAGGGAAGTCCTCGCTGATGAAAAAGATAGCAGACGATTTTGAGAGAACAGAGAACGTCACAAGATATTACTGCTCCTCAGATCCCGATTCCCTCGATGCCATCGTGCTTCATTCGTCAAAGGCAGTCATCATCGACGGTACAGCTCCCCATGTTTTTGATCCGCAGTTCCCGGGAGCATGCCAGAAGATAGTTGATCTTGGGCGCTATTGGAACGATGCGATGCTTCGGGCAAACAAAGATAAGATAATCGAAGTCACCGAGCTTAATAAGTCTCTGCTCTCTGCCGCCGCAATTTACAGCACAGCCCTTGGAAAGATATGCACCGATACCCTCAGCTGCGCCCGTGAGTTTACAAACGAGCCAAAGCTCGAAGCCTTTGCCCAGCGTTTCTGCAAAAAGCTTTTCACCAAAAAGCACGGCAGCCGCGGCAATAAGAGCATAAAACAGCTCTCTGTCATGACACGCTACGGCTATATGACCCTGACCGAGACCCTTGAGGATTACCTTGATTTATACCTGCTTGACGACAGCTGCTTTTTCGCATCAGATAAGTTCATAGACCTTGTCGCCGATCAGGCAATTAAGCACGGCTTTGATATAGCCGTTTCGCCCTGCCTGCTTTCTGAGCATCACTTCAGCGAGCATCTGCTCATAAAGGAGCTGGGCATAGCTGTCCTGTCCTCAGATCCGCTCACCAAGCTTGAAAACAAAAACGCCTCAAAGATTAATATGTCCCGCTTTTATGACAGGCAGAATATGCAGCCACATAAAAAGCGCCTGAAGACCAACGCCGCACTTATCTCTCAGCTGTCTGCTGTCTCGTCTGAAATGCTTGACAGCGCAAAGCTCGTGCATGACGAGATAGAAAGCTATTATATCGGCTCGATGGATCTTGCAGCGCTTGACAGAGTCTGCTCAAATATCAAAGCAGACATCATTTCCAATAAAAACAGATAAGCAAAACGGAGAGAAGCAGCAAACTTCTCTCCGCTATTTTATATCTCTTTTTTCATCCAGATATGTTCGCAGCCCTCGTCATAGTCGATACAGCCAAACGGCTTGTATCCAAGCTTGCCGTAAAAATCCGAGACCCTGCACTGTGCGTGCAGCGTGATGCTCTTTCCACCTTTTGAGCGTACAAGCTTTTCCGCTTCGAGAACTGCCATCGACCCAAGCTGCTTCCCACGGTATTTTTTCATCACCGCAAGCCTGCCCAGAGCATAGCTTCCAAGCTTTTCATCAAAGAACACCCTGCACGTCGCCGCAGGAACGCTGCCGTCAAAAATAACGATGTGCCATGCAGTGCCGTCAATGTCGTCAAATTCGTCCTTGAATCCCTGCTCGTCCATAAACACAGCCCTGCGGATAGCCTCCGCCTCTTTCGGAAGCGAGTCATATATCTTTGCAGTCATTACTTTACCGCTTCAAGCAGTGCATCAACTTTATCTGTCTTTTCCCATGTAACGCCCAGATCCTCACGACCCATATGACCGTATGCAGCCAGCGCCTTGTACTGAGGCTTTCTCAGATCAAGCATCTCTATTATAGCAGAAGGACGCAGATCAAATACCTTGCTTACAGCCTCCGAGAGCTTTTCATCACTGACCTTGCCTGTACCGAATGTGTCCACCATTATCGAAACGGGACGGGCTACGCCGATAGCATAAGCAAGCTCGACCTCGCACTTGTTTGCAAGTCCTGCTGCAACGATGTTCTTAGCAACATATCTTGCAGCGTAAGCAGCCGAGCGGTCAACTTTCGTCGGGTCTTTTCCCGAGAAGCATCCGCCGCCGTGACGTGAATATCCGCCGTAGGTGTCAACGATTATCTTTCTTCCCGTAACTCCGCTGTCACCCTGAGGACCGCCAACAACGAATCTTCCCGTCGGGTTCACATAATACTTTGTGTCCACGAGAAGTTCAGCAGGGATAACAGCCTTTATTACCTTTTCGATTATGTCTTCTCTGATCTGTTCAAGAGTAATCTTCTCGTCATGCTGAGATGAAACTACCACCGTATCAACTCTTACAGGCTTGTCGTCAACATACTCAACAGTTACCTGAGTCTTTCCGTCAGGACGCAGATAACCGAGAGTTCCGTTCTTTCTAACCTCTGTGAGCTTGAGAGCCAGCTTGTGAGAAAGTGAGATAGGCATAGGCATAAGTTCTGGAGTCTCATCGCAGGCAAAACCGAACATGATGCCCTGATCTCCCGCACCCGTGTCAAACTCGTTCTTGTCTCTGCCTTCAAGCGCATTGTCAACGCCCATGGCAATATCGGGAGACTGCTTGTCGATAGTGGTGATAACAGCGCAGGTGTTGCAGTCGAAACCAAACGAAGCATCGTTGTATCCGATCTCATTGACCGTGTCTCTGACTATCTGCGGAATGTCTACCACAGCTTTTGTCGTGATCTCTCCCATGCACATTATCATTCCCGTTGTCGTAACTGTCTCGCAGGCAACTCTTGACATAGGGTCCTGTGCGAGCATAGCGTCAAGAATAGCGTCCGAGACCTGGTCGCATATCTTGTCAGGGTGTCCCTGTGTTACAGATTCTGATGTGAATAAATGCTTTGACATAGTATTACCTCTTTCTAAGGATCGGATTGCGGCTTTCTGCCGTGCGTATATGTCAAAATAGCCGAAAAAAAGCACTCCGTTTCCGAAATGCTTGAAATACCAATGATTTCCTCATCTCTCGGAAAACTCCGCAGGAATTAGCACCTTGTGTAATAAATACGCAGGTTGCCGGGCTTCACAGGACCTGTCCCTCCGCCACTCTTGATAAGGCTATTTTGTTCAACAGACATCATTATACAACATAACATTCTCTTTGTCAACAATATTTTCAAGGCATATGTAAAGTTTTTGTGACGCTTCAAATGTTATGAAAGTGTTAAATGTTATAAGCCGTATTTACAGCGAAAAAATAATGTGCTATAATTAATGTGTTCGTGATAACCGCATTGCTGCGGTTATCGTCCCGAACTTCGTTCGGGGAGCGCAAATTCATTGTTAAATTATAGAATTTGCGCATCACATTTCTTTATGTCAAGCTCATTTTGCCCTAAAGGGCAAAACAAAGTGCAAGAAAAATCATAAAGAATATTTTTCTTGCACTTTGAAAACTAAAAAATGGCTCTACATAGCTATATAAAGCCATTTTTTAGTTGTTGAGCAGACATTAATTATTGGGTGAGATTGTGCTTATTCGCACGTTAATACGCTGAAACGGCTTTTTTAGCTAAGGAGGAAAAATAATGGTTAGAGCGATTGTTGGCGCAAACTGGGGCGACGAGGGTAAGGGAAAGCTTACCGATATGATGGCTCAGGAATCTGACATCGTTATCAGATTTCAGGGCGGTGCAAATGCAGGACACACTATTGTGAATCACTACGGCAAGTTCGCTCTGCACACTCTGCCATCGGGTGTATTCTATGACCATACAACAAATATAATCGGCAACGGCGTGGCACTTGATGTCACAAAGTTCTTCAACGAGGTAAATGACATCACTTCAAAGGGCGTTCCTATGCCAAAGATACTCATTTCTGACAGAGCGCAGATGGTAATGCCTTATCATGTTCTTTTCGATCAGTATGAGGAGGAGAGACTTGGCAAGGCAAGCTTCGGCTCAACAAAATCGGGTATCGCACCTTTCTATTCCGATAAGTACGCAAAGATAGGTTTTCAGGTGCAGGAGCTGTTCTATGAGGACACACTCAAAGTCAAGATCAACAGAGTGCTGGAGCAGAAAAATATCCTGCTCGAACACCTTTATCATAAGCCTGCAATAGACCCTGATGAGCTTTTCAATACCCTTATGCAGTACAAGGAAATGCTCGCACCTTATGTATGTGATGTATCGGCTTATCTTTGGAAAGCTATCAAAGAGGGCAAGAACGTTCTTCTCGAAGGACAGCTCGGCTCGCTCAAAGACCCCGACCACGGTATCTATCCAATGGTAACATCTTCGTCAACGCTTGCAGCTTACGGCGCTATCGGCGCAGGTCTGCCGCCATATGAGATAAAGACTATCGTTACCGTTGTAAAGGCTTATTCTTCAGCAGTCGGCGCAGGAGCTTTCGTATCGGAGATATTCGGCGACGAAGCAGAGGAACTGCGTAAAAGAGGCGGCGACGGCGGAGAGTACGGCGCTACCACCCACAGACCGAGAAGAATGGGCTGGTTCGACTGCGTTGCAACAAAGTACGGCTGCCGTATACAGGGCACAACAGATGTTGCTTTCACAGTTATCGACGTACTGGGCTATCTTGATAAGATACCTGTCTGCACAGGATATGAGTATGAGGGCAAGGTAATAGATGACTTCCCGACAACGCAGATACTTGAAAAGTGCAAGCCTGTCCTTGAAGTGCTTGACGGCTGGAAGACAGACATCAGAGGTATAAAGAATTACGACGAGCTTCCTGAGAACTGCAAGAAGTATATCGACTTTGTTGAGCAGCATATCGGCTTCCCGATTACAATGGTATCCAACGGCCCGTCCAGAGACGATATAATTTACAGAGAAAGCAAGCTGAAATAGTGTGTTGTTGAGGGGAACTCTTTTGGAGAAGAGTTCCCCTCAAACTCCCTTCAGAAACCTTTTATAGATTTTCGGCGCTCAGAGCGTAAAGCTCCAAGCGCCGAAAATGTGTAAAGCTCTGAAAGAAATTCAAGAGAATAGTTCCCAGAAGAACTTACTCTCAATAGCATACTCTCCAATCTGACTTGTTACCTCTTACATTTTTACATCTAAAAGAAAAAGCTATACAGGATCGCTCCCGTATAGCTTTTTGTTTGTTGTAAAGGATTACTTCATAGCCTCTTCAACTGCAACTGCACAAGCAACTGTTGCACCAACCATCGGGTTGTTGCCCATACCGATAAGTCCCATCATCTCAACGTGAGCAGGAACTGAGGACGAGCCGGCGAACTGTGCATCAGAGTGCATTCTTCCGAGTGTATCTGTCATACCGTAGGAAGCAGGACCTGCAGCCATGTTGTCTGGGTGCAGAGTTCTTCCCGTACCGCCGCCCGAAGCAACTGAGAAGTACTTCTTGCCTGCGTCTGTTCTTTCCTTCTTGTATGTGCCTGCAACAGGGTGCTGGAATCTTGTCGGGTTAGTGGAGTTACCTGTGATGGAAACGTCAACGTTTTCCTTCCACATGATAGCAACGCCTTCTCTAACGTCGTTAGCACCGTAGCAGTTTACCTTTGCACGAAGACCCTCGGAGTAAGCCTTACGGAATACTTCCTTAACTTCGCCTGTTGCATAGTCCATCTCTGTCTCAACATATGTAAAGCCGTTGATACGAGCGATGATCTGTGCAGCGTCTTTTCCAAGACCGTTGAGGATAACTCTCAGAGGCTTCTGTCTAACCTTGTTAGCCTTCTCAGCGATACCGATTGCGCCCTCAGCAGCAGCGAAAGACTCGTGACCTGCGAGGAATGCGAAGCACTCTGTGTCCTCCTCAAGCAGCATCTTGCCGAGGTTTCCGTGACCAAGACCAACTTTTCTCTGGTCAGCAACAGAACCTGGGATACAGAAAGCCTGGAGGCCTTCGCCTATAGCAGCAGCAGCGTCAGCAGCCTTTGTGCAGCCCTTCTTGATAGCGATAGCGCAGCCTACTGTGTAAGCCCACTTAGCGTTCTCAAAGCAGATAGGCTGGATCTTCTCTACCAGATGATAGATGTCAAGACCTTTTTCCTTGCAGACATCAGCACATTCCTCAATGGAATTGATGCCGTACTCTTTGATAACAGCGAGTATCTGCTTTTCTCTTCTCTCATATGATTCAAACAATGCCATAACTCGTTACCTCCTTATTCTTTTCTTGGGTCAACGAGCTTAACAGCATCGTCTACTCTGCCGTACTGACCCTGTGCCTTCTCAAATGCTGTGTTAGCATCGTCGCCTGCCTTGATGAAATCCATCATCTTGCCGAAGTTAACGAACT
This sequence comes from uncultured Clostridia bacterium, assembly GCA_947307175.1. Lineage (GTDB taxonomy): Bacteria > Bacillota > Clostridia > Oscillospirales > Ruminococcaceae > Hominimerdicola. The sequence goes on along the minus strand of CAMZIK010000008.1, from coordinate 4,664 downwards.
TATAGCCGATGATCTCGTCGTCAGCATTGAGAGCCAGCTTTGTAACATAACCGTCTGTCATTTCAAGGTAACGAGGACCCTTTGCGAGTGTGCCGTACATTGTGCCGACCTGTGAACGAAGACCCTTTCCGAGGTCCTCCAGTCCAGCGCCAACTACGAGTCCGCCCTCAGAGAATGCACTCTGTGAACGACCGTAAACGATCTGCAGGAAAAGCTCTCTCATAGCGGTATTGATAGCATCACAAACGAGGTCTGTGTTAAGAGCCTCAAGAATCGTTCTGCCGGGAAGGATCTCAGCAGCCATAGCAGCGGAGTGAGTCATACCTGAGCAGCCGATAGTCTCTACCAGAGCCTCCTGGATAACGCCTTCCTTAACGTTGAGTGTGAGCTTGCAGGTACCCTGCTGAGGTGCGCACCAACCGATGCCATGTGTGAAGCCAGAGATGTCCTTGATCTCTTTTGCCTTTACCCACTTAGCTTCCTCCGGGATAGGAGCAGCGCCGTGAGCAACGCCCTGTGCGATAGGGCACATTGTTTCAACTTCGTGAGAATAGATCATTATTAAACTCCTCTCAAAAATAGTCAATGTATAACTAATACATGCACTAATATTATAACTCATACGGTGTCATTTTTCAAGTGCTTTTGACTGATTTCAAGAAATTTTAATCTTTTGACTTAAATACCGCACAAAAAAGCAGTCCTGCGAAGATGCATCCGCAGAACTGCATGTAAAGATTATCCGAAGTAAGCTTTTGCCTTTGTGCTGTAAACGTACAGCGCCTTGCACACGTTGCACAGATCAGTAAGATCCGGGCGTTTAACAAGTGCGTTGTAAGCATAGCTCAAAGGGCTTATCCTGATAAGGAATCCTCCGAAGAAAACATTGTATGTAGTGGAAAGATCGGTGCTCTTGATGTTAGGGATAGTAACGTACATCGAATCGCTTGTTGTCTTGACATCAAGCTTCTTTCCGTCGCAGGTGACTGTCGGGGCTTTCTGTCCGCCTGTCATTCTGAAATAGATGTTGAGAGTGGTAGTTTCCTTGAGTATGAGCGACATTCCGTGATAGCTGAACCCTGCCGGTTTGCCGCCTGCATCGGAGAATGTGACCGCATAGTTCACCAGAGAGTTTGCATTGACGTTTTTTATCGCATCAGCATCGACAGTCATATCAGGAGTTTTCGGATCGCCGAAATACTTCTGTGCGTAAGCGCCGTAGTTGTATATCGACTTTGCAAGCTCCTTCAGTTTCTTTGAGGCAGTACCCGAAGCCTGTACCTGCTCAAGATATTTGCAAACAGTAGTGGAGTAGGAGGTAACGGGAGTGCTGTTTCCGTATTTGTACATCTTCTGAACCTTAGCAGTACCGTTCTCGTCCTTGACGAGTTTAACCGTTACAGCCTTGTTCATCTGTGTTGAATAAGCGCTGCAGCTCAGTCTGAAGCCGTTCTCGGTCTTGTTCTCATCTGTGAAGTAAACTTTTTTGCTTCCCACGATGTTCGGACCCTGGATCTCAGCGTATCCGCCTTCGCTGATGAATTTGAGTGAAGGCTTGACGTAGATGTTCACGCCAATATCTCCGTTGAGTGAAAGGCTCGTTCCGATAATGGTATTTTCGCTGCTTACCGTTTTAGCCATGCTGATCTCGCCGTTAGTTTTAGCGCTTACCGCACAGCTCAGTTCGTCAGCCGTGAAGTTATCAGCTGAACCGTTTCCAGCAAGTCCCTGTGTGAATGCCTCATCAGGCATATTCAGCGTAACGCCTATGCTGCTGCTTCCGATGGGGGCTTTGACCTTTATCTTGTCTGAAGGCATCAGAAAAAGATTTGAAGCTTTATCTGCATTGTCCTTGTTTGACTGTATCTTTATACCGTCACCGCTGAGAGTGAGCGTACTTTTTGATGTCTTGTAAAGACCTGCTCCCTTTGTTCCTGCGGAATAGGTCTTGTTGCTTGTGATATTCACGCCTGCAAGAGATATGCTTCCTTCGCTCTCGTAAATACCTGCGCCCGAACCGTTGTTTGATTCGTTGGACGAAACAGCAGTGTTCTTGCTGCCCTTAACAAAGCTCAGATCACCGCAGTTGTAAATTCCGCCGCCGTTTTTGTAGCTGCGGTTAGAGCATATCCTTGCGTTTGTGACCGTGACAGTTCCCTTGGCTGCGTTGTAGATGCCGCCGCCCTTTACAGCAGTATTGCTCTCGATGTTTCCACCGTCGATCTTCAGCGTTCCATAGTTGAGAACGCCTCCGCCCAGACCCTGCTGTCTGTCATCGGTCCCTGCCTTGTTTCCTGTGATATATCCGCCGAGAAGGTTAAGAGTACCGTTGTTTACGATACCTCCGCCGTTGAAAGCGTTTCCTCCTGTGATGCGGCTCCTTTTAAGACCTGCGCTGTCGCTTATCGTAAGTTCACCGCCTGCTTTGATCACGATTACCTGTCCGTTCTTGTCAGCAGTCTCCATAGCACGGTCGAGTCTGTGTCCGTTGAGGTCGATAGTTATCTGTACCTTTGCAGGAACAGTTATCGCATCATCGAACTTAGCGTCTGCTTTCATATCGCTGAGAAGCTTTATCGTGCAGCTTCCGCTGCGGACACTGTCTATTGTCTCCTGAAGCTCAGCCCATGTCGATACCTGTATCGCAGCTGCCTGTTCAGCGGCGCTGACCGTATAGAAAGAATTGCTTCCCATGCCAAGCTCCGCAGGCATACAGCTTGCTGCGAGAACAAGTGAAAGGACTGCAGCAGTCAGTTTCTTTATAATGCAGCTTTTCATTGTAAATTATCCTCCTTGAAAAGATCTATCATAAACCTAAAAATAATTATACCAAATCACACAGCGCTTGTCAAGGAATATCGCCCCTTTAGTCCGTTAATTGTGGCAGAGGTGATGACTGGGTGTGCTGATCGCAGCAAAACAGCCGTGAGCTGCCGTTTCTTCCTGAAAAGAAAAAAGCAGCCCATATAGACTGCTTTTGCTTTTTATTGTACAATATTTTGGACACAAATCACTTTACCGTCCAGTCGATAGGCTCTATCCCGTTTTGCAGCAGGAAACTGTTCACCTTTGAAAAATGACGGCAGCCGAAAAAGCCCCTGTGCGCCGAAAGCGGCGACGGGTGCGGCGCTTCAAAAGCCCTGTGCAGCGGATTGGTGATAAGCTGAGCCTTCGCCCTTGCGTTTGAGCCCCACAGGATAAATGCGATTGGTCTGTCTGCCTCGTTCAGCTTGCGTATCACTTCGTCAGTCAGTATCTCCCAGCCTTTTCCTCTGTGAGAGTTCGCCTGTCCCTGCCGTACAGTCAGCGATGTGTTCAGAAGCAGAACTCCCTGTCTCGCCCAGTTCGTAAGATCACCGCTTGATGCGATAGGGTAGCCCAGATCATCATGCAGCTCTTTATAGATGTTCTGCAGCGACGGCGGAAGTGCGATCCCGTCCTTTACCGAAAAGCAAAGCCCGTGTGCCTGTCCCGGCTCATGATACGGATCCTGCCCGATGATTACCGCCTTGACATTTTCATAAGGCGTGTACTTGAATGCGTTGAAAATGTCGTACATATCAGGGTAAACCTTGTACCGAGCATATTCACGCTTCAGGAACTCCCGCAGCTGAAGGTAATATTCCTTTTTGAATTCCTCTCCGAGGACCTCGTCCCAGCTGTTGCCTATATGTACCATTATTCAAAAGCCTGCGCTACTGCCGCAGCTACTACACCAAGCAGCATCAGAGCAACAAGAGTGAGTATGAAAATACGCATTACCATAGATTTCTTTTTAGGGTTCATTTTAAAACGATCCTTTCATTCCTGAATTACTGTAAATCTCATTTTAACATATTTCCCCGATAATTTCAAGAGCGTTTTTGTGTCCGCAGTTGATTATTTGCAAAATAAAATCGAACAAAATTACAGCAACGCCCTTGCATTTTTTTGTACATTGTGTTATAATATATTGAAAGATAAACATATTGCTCCAAAAAGGAGGTAGTGACTGTGTCAATAGAAAAGGTGGATCACCCGTATTGTATTATCCCCGTGGAAGACCCTGTTCATCCGATAGAAGTCAGCGAGTCTTATCTTGAACTGTTCGGATATACAATGGACGAGTATAAAAGCGGAAAAGTCAATTTTGAGCATCTTATATCAAAAGAAGACAAGATCGCAGTCGATACGCTGTGGGCAACAGAAAAGAGCGACTTTTATTACCTGCGTCACAAGATGATAAAAAAAGACGGAACAGATATAACCGTAGATGCTATCGCAACGCATTTCGAGCGTGACGGCAGAAAACTCGTCCGTGTATCGCTCAGTGACTATCCTCACCAGAAAGAGCTTGCCGATAAAAGCGATTCATACCGCAGGGAGATAGAGGTCCTCACCAGCGACATCGTCGGCGGAGTTGCCATGCTGTATGCGGATGATCTTAGTATCTACCGCTGCAACGATGTGTTCAGAAGCTTTCTTGACCTCGGCGAAGGAGAAGATGTCCCGCCGATAGATTTTTATGCAGATGAGAACGAGAAAAAACGTCTTCTTGACACAGTCGCAGATGCTGTTGAGCATAATATACCCGCAGAGATAGAGGTCCATTTACAAATCAGCGGCAGCGACAGGTGGTTTCTGTTTGTCGGCAGACCGTTTGACAAAATAGACGGCAGAACGCT
>CAMZIK010000007.1 GCA_947307175.1 uncultured Clostridia bacterium | reverse complement strand
AAAGGGTTTCCCTCAATTATTCGACAGGTTTGCTGCGGTAAATTCTGATTTATCGTATTATCAACACTTTGGTATAAAATAAAAAACAAAACGAGGTGTCGTGTATCATGAAGAAAAAGCTTTTATCTGCGGTGCTGGCAGTGTGCCTGATGTTCGGCTCGGCAGCAGCTCTGCCGCAGGGATATTTCGGTTCTGATTCGCAGATCGCCGCAAGCGCTGATACAAGCGGCTATTATACCTATACTGTGCTTTCTGACGGCAGTGCAAAGATAACAAGATGCAGCGCTGACGGACGAAACAAGGAATCGGTGACAATACCAGCTGACCTTGGCGGGCATAAAGTCTCAACGCTTTCTGCAAACGGCGTTGGCATTTTTGCAGGTCTTGCAGGTTTTAAGAATGCAAATATCAAAACGATCACGCTGCCCAATACTGTTAAGTCCATTGAGTCAAGTGCCTTTGCCGCGCTGCCGTCTCTTTCGGTTGTAAATCTCAATGAAGGTCTTACAACTATCGCATCGAGTGCTTTTCTCAACGCCGTATCGCTCAAAAGCATCACTCTGCCCAAAAGCCTCACCAGCCTTTCAAGCGCTGCGTTTGAAGGCTGCACAGCACTTTCAAAAATAACCGTCAAGGACGGTAACAGCACCTACTGCTCTGTCGGCGGAGTTGTGTACAACAAGAAAAAAACTCAGCTTGTGCTTTGCCCTGCGGGTGCAACGTCTATATCTATCCCAAGTACTGTGACTTCTATACCCGATAAAGCGCTGAGCTATGCTGCCAACCTTAAAAGCGTAACGCTTCCTGATACATTGAAGTCTATCGGAAAACAGGCTTTCTTCGGCTGCACCTCGCTGAATGTGATAACCATTCCCAAAAATGTGACTTCTATCGGGGAAAAGGCGCTGGGATACTATAAAGACCCCGATTCCATAGACGTCCTAAAAGTAAGCGGTTTCAAGATCCGTGGCTATAAGGGCTCCGCAGCAGAGACCTACGCTAAGAGCAACGGTTTTCAGTTTGAGATAATCGGAGACAATACACATACTCACGATTATGCTGCACCTACATACACATGGGCTGCCGACGGTTCGAGCTGCCTTGCAAAAAGAGTGTGCAAGACCGATTCATCGCACGTTCAGACAGAATATGCAAAGATCACCTCTAAGGTAAAGACAGCAGCGACCTGCACCGAAAAGGGCGTGACGCTGTATACGGCAACTTTCAAGAACGAGAACTTCAAGACACAGACCAAGAGCATAAAGGACATTGCTGCAAAGGGTCATAAGTGGAGCGAGTGGAAGACAACGAAAGAACCTACCGCAACACAGGCAGGCACTAAGGAAAGATACTGCACGGTATGCAAAAAGAAGGAAACGGGAACTATCCCGGCAGGCGGTCATAACCACAGCTTTACTGTTGTCAAGCAGGTAGTTGCTCCTACCGTTACTTCTCAGGGATATACACTTTATAAATGCACGAAATGCGATGAATGTGAGAAAAGAAATTACACGGAAAAGCTGAGTATCCGTGTTTTCGGCGAGACAAGATTCGATACCGCTTTGAAGATAGCAGACCAGCTCAAGAAGGAAAACGGCGGAGCTGCATTCAAGAACATCATCATCGCTTCGGGAACGGATTTTGCTGATGCGCTCTCGGCTTCTTATCTTGCAAAGGTCAAAAATGCACCTATACTCATAACTTCAAAAGCGGATAAGATCATGGATCAGGTCGCTGATTATATCCGCAGGAACGCCGCTTCGGGCGCAAAGATCTTCATCGTTGGCGGCGAAGGCGCAGTGCCGAAGGACATGGTCTCAAAGCTGGGCGGTTTCAGTGTAAAGCGCCTTGCAGGCAAAAACAGATACCTTACCAACATCGAAGTGCTCAAAGCATCGGGAGTTACAGATCAGCAGATACTTGTCGCTTCGGGTGCGGATTACGCAGATGCGCTTTCCGCCTCTGCTGTCGGCAAGCCTATCCTTTTAGTCGCCGGCAAAAAGCTCACGGCTGAACAGACGGCTTATCTCAAGACCCTGAAAAGCACAAAAGCAGCTGTTATCGGCGGAACAGGCGCTGTTAAAGCAGAACTGCAGACGCAGCTGAAACAGTATTTCAGCACAGTCACGAGAATAGGCGGAAAAGACAGGTTCGAGACCTCCGTTAAAGTTGCACAGACATTCTTCAAAGCTCCTCCGACAATGACAGTCGCTTACGGTCTGAACTATCCCGACGGACTCTGCGGCGGAACGCTCGCTATGAAGTACGGTTCTCCGCTTATCCTGACAGTCAGCAAAAACACTGCGGCAGCCCAGGGCTATGCCCAGAAGATAAAGGCAACGAATACCGTCACTTTCGGCGGAAAAACACTTATTACCGATGACGCTCTGAAAGTGATCCTCGGTAAGTAATACTGATATAACTCAAAGGAACAGAGCAGAAGATGCTTTGTTCCTTTTTTTCTGCAAAAAATAACGAAAAAGCTTGAAATTTTACAGTATATATGTTATACTATTGTTAACAATTCGTGGATTTTTTGCAAAAGGAGGCGGTACGATGGCACAAACCAACGAGATAAAAAAGGCAAGCAGATTTAATGACCTGTTCAGTTCTTTAGGCGTGTACCTGACGAGAAACAACAGAATGAAGATACTCAACTGCTGTATTTCGATCAATCTTATCTTCTCTTTCTCTATATTCGGATATATCTCCTTGCAGCCTATTGCCACGACTACCGTACATATCCCCGTTATAATCGCAGCGATGCTGGGCGGTCCTTTTGCAGGTGCAGTCACAGGGCTGGTATTCGGTCTGACAAGTATGTGGAAAGCGAACGTTTCGGGAACCGCATACGGTGATATAATCTTTTCGCCTTGGAAAAGCGGAGATGTTTTCGGAAGCCTCGTGCTGTCGGTAGGTATGAGAGTCCTGTTCGGGTTTATTGCAGGGCTTCTGTTTTCGCTGCTTTTTAAAAAGGCGGACAAGAAATGGTGCGCTGCGGGATCTGCGGTCATCGGCATAGTTTCGACTATGATACACAGCTTTGTTGTAACTCTGGCTATGGTGATATTCTTTCCGAAAGCACAAACAAGTCTGCTGGGTTCGATCGAGCCGAGCGTGCGGCACATAGCTGTCTGGTCGGTAACGGGAGCAGTGCTTGTTATCGCTTATCTGATGTTCTCATCGAACTTTTTTATATCGCAGTACAAAGAAGTAATAGAATACAAGCGTACCCACAAGACACAGTCGAATCGCTTCATGCTGTATATGATGCTTGTTTTCCTGCTGGTTTCCGCAGCGATAGTCACTCATTCCTTTGAGAGACTTGCTCTTATAAATGTGACCGACAGCAATGGCACAGCCAAGACTGATATCAGTGCCGTGCATATTGCCCTGCAGCAGCTCATTGCTATGGCGGGAGTTATATATCTTGTTGCAATTCTGCTGATATTTGTTTACGAGAAAGGTAATATCGCAAGCAGCAGGCTTCAGGAAAAGGAGCAGGAGGAGATATTCAGGAAAAAGCTGCAAAAGACGCTCGATGTCATGCAGGCGCTTTCAAGTGACTATGAGGTCGTTCTGAATATGGATCTTGAAGCGGATACGGTAACGATGTACAGGTGCAGCGAGGAAATGTTGAAGATAGTCGATGATGCGTCGCTCGAAATGCCGTTCTATGAGGCGGGAGAAAGATTCTTCAGAATGATCGCAGCACCGGAGGAGCTTCCTGTACTGCTTGAGCTTACAACAAAGGAAAAAATACTGGGTTACCTTGAAAACAACCAGATGTTCGTCCATGTTTTCAAAAATAAGAACGGGCGCTACGGAGAGAGCAAGATAGTTCCGATAAGCAGGACCGAGTTTGTCTGCGGTTACACCGATGTTGACGATGTGATGAGAGAAAAAATGAAACAGCAGGAGAAGCTTGAAAAGGCGATGCGTGAGGCGGAGGCTGCAAACAAGGCCAAATCTGCGTTCCTGCTGAATATGAGCCATGATATACGCACTCCGATGAATGCGATCATCGGCTATACCGAAATACTTGCAAAGTACAGGCAGGACGAAAAGGAGTTCGAGCGCTGCACGGGAAATATCAAGGCTTCGGGCAAGTATCTTATGGACCTTATAAATAAGGTGCTTGAAATGGCAAGGATCGAAAGCGGCGTTGAGGAACTGCACGAAGAACCCTGTGATATAAGAACGATAATGGGAAACACCTATATCGTTTTCAAGGAGGAAGCCGAAAAGAAAGGCATAAAACTGACGTATGACAGAAATATCAGGCATAACTATCTGTTCTGCGACAGTGTAAGGCTTCAGGAGATGCATCTGAATATAATCTCCAATGCGATAAAGTATACCGAAAGCGGCGGAAGCATAAAGATAATATCCACCGAGCTGCCCGATGAGCGTGAAGGCTGGTGCAGGATAGAGACGACCACCACCGATACGGGCAGAGGAATGTCAGAGGAGTTCGTAGAGCATATATTTGATGAATTCGCAAGAGAACAGGACAGCACATCGTCAGGCACTCCGGGAACAGGTCTTGGAATGGGTATCGTCAAGAAGTTCGTCGATATGATGGGCGGAGAGATAGTTATCGAAAGCCAAAAGGGCAAAGGAACAAGCGTGCGTATAACGATACCGCACAGGATCGCTGATGAGTCGCTCGTTGAGAAGCAGGAGGACAGGATAGCTCCCGATGCTTCGCTGTTCAAGGACAAGCGTGTGCTTCTCGCAGAGGACAACGACCTCAATGCTGATCTGGCTATTGAGCTTCTGAACGATGTCGGCTTGCAGGTGGACAGAGCCTCTGACGGAATAATCTGCGTCTCAATGCTTGAAACAGCAGAGGCAGGCTACTATGATCTTATCCTTATGGACGTACAGATGCCGAATATGGACGGCTATAAGGCAACAGAAATAATCAGGAATCTGGCTGATAAGAAAAAAGCTGCTATCCCGATAATCGCAATGACGGCAAACGCCTTTGCAAGGGATCGGAAACAGGCGCTTTCGTCAGGCATGAACGAGCATATCAGCAAGCCTATAAGCATAGAAAAACTCGTTTCGGTCATGTCAGAGTTTATAAGCAAATGATATTTTCAAGACCTTCTGCGGTGACGGTTCACGCAGGAGGTCTTTCAAATTTGTAAACACCTGGCAAGCCATAAAAGCAATTTGAACAATTCTTTTTACGTTTTAAAGATAACTTTTATGATATTTTTTTGTTGAAAAAGCTGCTGCCTCTTGTTGGAAAGAGCCATAAACCCCGTAAAATACGGCGATTTAAAGCTTTAAACAACAGAAATGATTTTATCGGACATCTATTGACAAAATGTAAACAATATGTTATAGTTATAATGAGATAAAGGAAACTGTGGTAGGGCTTGCAGTTTCCGATTTTTTCACAACAAAAGTCATCAAATATATGGGAGGATAGAAAATAATGAAAGAACTCATTATTGTTAAACCTGAAAAATGCGTCGGCTGTAATGCCTGCGTAAGAACTTGTCCTGCGCCTGAGGCTAATATCACAAAGATGCTGGAGGACGGAAGATTTGTTACGACAGTTAATCCCGACCGCTGTATCGCCTGCGGCGAGTGTGTGCGCAACTGTTCGCACGGCGCAAGAGATTTTATAGATGATACCGAGGAGGCATTGGCAGCTATCCGCAAGGAGAAGATGATAGTCCTTGCAACACCTGCTATCAAATCTACTTTCCCTGACAAGTGGAAGGGTATCCTCAACTGGTTCAGAAAACAGGGTCAGCTCGTTTATGACGTATCATTCGGTGCTGATATCTGTACATGGGCGCATCTGCGTGCTATACAGAAAAAGACTGTCGGAAACGTTGTAACACAGCCGTGCGCTGCTATCGTAAAGTACGTAGAGACATATCAGCCTAAGCTGCTGAAAAACCTCTCACCTATACACAGCCCTATCATGTGTACGGTAGTTTATATCAAGAAATATCTGCAGAGACAGAACAAGATCATCGTTCTTTCGCCTTGTATCGCCAAGAAGAACGAGTTTATGGAAACAGGACTCGTTGAGTATAACGTTACATTCCAGAAACTTGATGAGTTCTTCGAGAAGAACCATGTTGTTATCCCGCCTGATTATGCAGGTGAGTTCAAGTATGACTTTGAATATGAGCAGGGTCAGGTCGGCGCTATCTATCCTCGTCCGGGCGGACTTCGTGATAACCTGTGGCTGCACGACCCAGATCTTAACATAACCACATCCGAAGGTGTGCATAAGGTTTATCCTGAGCTTGACCTTTACGCTTCACTGCCTGAGAACAAGCATCCGACAGTATTCGACGTTCTGTCCTGCGAGTTCGGCTGTAACGTAGGTGCAGGTACAGGCTCAAAGAGAACTGTTTTCGACGTTATGGAAACTATGCGTGAGGTCGAGAAGGAAGCAAAGAGCAGAAGAAAGACCTCAGGCGGTCTGTTCAGAGGCGCTGAGGATAAGCTGTTCAAGCGCTTTGATGAAGAACTCAATCCGACAGACTTCACAAGAAGCTATCTGCCTGCTATCCCGACACCTGTTCCGACAGACAAACAGCTTGAGCCTATCTTTGAGTCTATGGGCAAGCATACCGATCAGGAGAGACATTATGACTGTCATGCCTGCGGTTACCGTTCTTGCCGTGAAATGGCTATCGCTATCTTCAGAGGACTCAACACCTCCGATAACTGCGTGGTACATAGTAAATCCGTACTGCTCGCACGTCACTCCGCTCTTACTGCACAGCACGAAAAGCTTGCTGAACTTACAGGCAAGTGCCGTGAGCTTTCCGATAAGCTCGATCAGGACGTAAACAATATCGTTGGTTCTATGGGCGAGATCAGCCAGTCTACCGATGCAACCGAGCAGAGAGCTAAGGTCGTTCATGACCTGCTGACAAACGTTATCACGTTCTGCAGCGCTAATTCCAGTCTCGATGCAAATGGTCTGAAGACCCTGGTAGGTATCCTTGAAAAGACAGCTACCGCTTTCCATGACCTGAACGATAATGTTGAAAGCACAAACAAGAATACAGACCTTATCAATCAGCACATCACAGACATCAAGGATCTCGTTGTGAATATCAATAAGACTCTTGCTGATGCTGTTAACAACTGATAATTGTAATTTCATTTCACCGCCCTGTATCACCGGGGCGGTGATTTTTTGTATGTTAGTGTTGCAAAAACAAAAAAAGTGTGGTATAATCTTGTGCAAGTAATATCATAGGGGAAATGGGGGAGATCTTTTATGCCAAGTACAGGAGTTCTCGTAATACTGGCGATAATACCTGCGGTCATTATCATCGCTTTTATCTATTATAAGGACAAAGCCGAAAAGGAACCGATCGGGCTTCTGATAGGTCTTTTTATCATGGGAGCTACAATATCGGTCATAGGAGCTGTATTAGCAGAATACACTTTGGAAAAGGTGCTTGACGAAGTCGCCGCCAAGGGAAGTACGGCTTATAATTTCGTAATGTGCTTCTTTATCATTGCGCTGAGCGAGGAAGGATTCAAATTCCTCGTGCTTAGGCTCAAGACGTGGAAACACAAGGCTTTCAACTACACCTTTGATGCCGTTGTTTATGCGGTGGTAGTTTCTCTTGGATTCGCAACGCTTGAAAATATCCTTTACGTTGTCGATGAGGGAACGTATAACATCGCTCTGTGGCGAGGCATACTCTCAGTTCCTGGTCATGCGATAGACGGAGTGTTCATGGGCCTTTTCTACGGCAAGGCAAAATACTGCCAGTGCTGCGGAGACAACAGCGGAAAGAGCAGGAATATGTTCCTTTCGCTCTTTGTTCCGATACTTACCCACGGATTCTATGACTTCTGCCTGTATATGTCAGGCACTAACAACAGCAAGGATATGATGGTCCTGTTCTTTGGTTTCGAGATAGTTATCACCATCACCGCTCTTGTTATAATCCATAAGACATCAAAGGGCGATATGGCTATTCCCGGAATGGGAGTTCCGTTCTGGCAGTTCCCTGCGTATCCGTATAATTATTACTATAACCAGCAGCCCTACCAGCAATCATATCAGCAACCGTATCAGCAGGCATATCAGCCTCAGTACGATCAGACCTATCAGCAGAATCAGTATCAGCAGTACGGACAATACGGACAGATAAACTACCAGCAGACACAGTACGGGCAGACGCTGTATCAGCAATATGGTCAGACACAGTATCAGCAGTACGGACAGCAGCAGGGCTATTATACACCAAACGGATATACTCAGCCGAACACTTCGTATCAGGATCAGTATTACGGGCAGAACTATCAGCAGCCTTATCAGAATTATCAGCAGCAGGACTATGCTCAGCAGGGTCAGTATTACGGTCAGAACGGTTATTCTCAGCAGTATCAGAATACAAACTACCAGAATAACTATAACGGAAATAACGGACAGCAATAGAAGAATACGATAAAAAAACAGACAAGGAGGTGTTTCAGATGAAATATGTATGCAGCGTTTGCGGATATATCTACGATCCGCAGGAGGGTGCGCCCGATGCGGGAGTGGCTCCGGGCACAGAATGGGAAAATGTTCCCGAGGACTTTGTTTGTCCTTTGTGCGGAGTAGGCAAGGATAATTTTGAACCTGCCTGATAAGTAATATTTGCAAGTTTTTTGCCGATCATGGTCTTGATGACTGTGATCGGCATTTTTACGCCCGATCGCAAGCAAAAAATGTTGACATTATATGCGTGAAAGTGTATAATTAACTATATATACGAACTTGAGAGCAGGAGTTTACCATGAAGTATAATTATGATGCCTATTCACGGATAGGAACGAGAAGAAACAATCAGGATTCATTTGTTGTTTGCGAAGGCAGAAACGGTCTGGCTGCGGCGGTCGCAGACGGACTTGGCGGCTATAAGGGCGGCGAGCTGGCGTCAAAGCTGTTCGTGGAGGAGCTTGAAAAGGGCTTTGAGTCGGAAAGCTTTGATCTGAGGCAAACATTTATCAGCGCAAATAAGAATATTCTCCGTGCGCAGGAAGACCTTGATAATAAAATGAAAACAACTGCGGCAGCAGTATGGCTCAGTGAGGATAAGGCAGTCTTTGCAAACGTGGGCGACAGCAGGCTTTATGGTTTCAAGGACGGTGAGATCGTATTTCAGAGTACTGATCACAGCGTTGCGCAGATGTGTGTTGACTACGGCGAGATCACTGCCGACCAGATCCGTGACCATGAGGACAGATGTATCCTTACAAGATCGCTCGGCGGCAGGGAAGACGTTGAGGTCGATGTTAGCATAATTGACATTTCAGAAATTAACAGTATCCTTATCTGCTCAGACGGCTTCTGGGAGCATGTTGTCGAGCAGGAGATGTGCGATGCGCTGAAAAGCTCTGAGACAGTCCGTAAGTGGCTTGAAAAGATGTGCGCCTGCCGTGAGGAAAATGTAGGACAGGACAACGACAACAATACAGCTGTGGTCATTAAGTTTTGGGAGGAATAATAATTGCTTTGCATATTCTGTATGAATGAAATAGATGACGGAATTGAAAAGTGCCCTGTCTGCGGTCAGAACCAGAACATAAGCACTCCGCCGCACAGACTCATACCTCACACGGTCCTGAACGGAAGGTATGTTGTCGGCGCTGCAAAAGGCGAGGGCGGCTTCGGTATCACATATATCGGAAAGGATACACGCCTTGACAGGACAGTAGCTATAAAGGAATACTTCCCGTCAGGACTTGTAAACCGCAACAGCTCTGTTTCTTCCGAGATCACCGAAACGCAGGACGAGAACGGAAAAGATGCTTTCTTAAAGGGCAGGGACAGGTTCCTGACCGAAGCAAAGCTGCTGGCAAAGTTTTCGGGCGAAATGGGCATAGTGCATATCCTTGACTTTTTCGTTGAGAACAATACGGCTTATATCGTTATGGAGTACCTTGACGGAATGAGCCTGAGCAATAAGCTGAAAGCTGACGGAACGATGAGCGTCCAGCAGACCATAACGGTGCTGATGCCTGTGATGCTCTCGCTTGAAAAGGTACATAAACAGGGACTTATCCACCGTGATATAAGCCCGTCGAATATAATGATACTGCATAATACCGTAAAGCTTATAGATTTCGGCGCTGCAAGACAGGCATCAAGAGACGGAGGCAAAAGCCTTTCACTTATGCTCAAGCCCGGCTATGCGCCTGAGGAGCAGTATCGCAGCAAGGGCGTTCAGGGTCCGTGGACAGACGTTTATGCGCTATGTGCTACGATGTATAAGTGTATTACAGGCGTAACTCCCGAAGAATCCAACGACAGACTGCATAAGGACGATCTGAAAACTCCGTCGCAGCTTGGCATAAATATTGAGCCGGGGTTTGAAGCGGCGCTGATGAAAGGATTGAGCGTTCTTCAGGAGAACAGGTATCAGAGCATAGAGGCGCTTCTGAGAGACATCAGCCCGTTCGCTGTTTCGTCAAATGCAGAAAATGATAATAACGAGCAAAGCAAAGCGTTTGTTGCGCAGGAGGATCAAAGCACACGCTTTGCAGCCGAACAGCCTGATGCCCAGAGAGAGCCTGTTTTCAATGATGCATACAGGCAGCCCGTTCAGCCGCAATGGAATGCTCCGCCGCAGGCTCCCGTAACTGCGTCTGCACAGCCGCAGTGGAATGCTCCGCCGCAGGCTCCCGTAACTGCACCTGTACAGCCGCAGATGCAAATGCCTCAGCAGCCGCAGTACCAGCCTCAGACTCAGGAAAACGAGATGGAGCAAAAGATCGCTCAGAGAGTCAAACAGCGCAAGAAGAAAAAAGCATTGGTATTTTTTATCTCATTGCTGGTGATCGCATCCGTTGCGCTGATCGGATGGCTGATCTATGCAATTTCTAAAGGCGGCAATAATAACCCAAGAGGAGAAACGCTTGAATCAATGTCTTTTGATCCGACTGATTCGAATCTCAATTTCTATATAAGCAATGATTATGTCAGCTTTAAGAAAACGGTGGTGACACCAAAGGATATAAGTCAGCTGAAGAGCAGACCGAGTATTGAGTATATCCACTTTACCGAATGTGAGATACCGCAGGAGACCATTGATGTGCTGTGGGAGACAAGCGAAGACCTTAATTCGGTTGAAATTGAAAAATGCAAGGGCTTTGATGATCTTAAACCCATTTCAAAGATCACAGCGCTTCGTTCTTTTACAATAAACCAGTGCGATCTGGAAAACAAGGCTTTCAAGGATCTTGATTTTTCAGAGCAAACTGCTCTGAGTTCAGTTAAACTGATCGGTATTCCGAATCTTTCCGATATAAGCTGCTTGAAAACCGCAAAAACGGCATCGCATATAGAAGTGTCATATTGTGATGTCAGCGATTTCTCACCTGTAATGGAGCTGGAAAAGGTTTATGGGGTGAAGATCGAAAACTGTAAGGTCACGGATATTTCGCCTATCAAGGATACAAAGGCAAAATATCTTTCAACGATAAGCTTTTCGGGAAATCAGATAAAGGATCTGTCTGCACTGAAAGACAACACCAGGCTGAATGATATTGACCTGAGCAGCAACGAGATAACATCTCTCGATGCGCTTGCAGACTGCACAGAACTCAGAACTCTCAACCTCAACCATAATAAGCTGAGCAGCCTTTCGGGTCTTGAAAAGCTGATAAGGCTTACTAAGGTGGAGTGCAGCCACAATGAGATCAGCAGCCTTGACGGTATCAAAAACTGTACTGTGCTTGAGTATGTGAATATAAGCTCAAATAAGATCAGTGATATATCTCTGCTTTCAAAAAGCGCTGCAAAGCTCAAAACCGTCATACTCGATGAAAATGAGGTCAGCGATCTGTCTGCTCTCAGCGGTGCAACGCAAATGAAAGCGATCACGTTCAATAAAAATAAAATTACCGATCTCAGCGCTATCAAGGATCTTACAAACCTTACGGTCATTTCAGGTGATAACAATAAGATAGCCTCGATCGAACCTCTGAGCAGAATGACAAAGCTTACCACTATAAGCTTTGCACACAACAGCATTACCGATATGAAGCCTATTCAGACACTTACAGCATCATCAAATGAAACTGTGAACGTTCTTGATCTGAGCTACAACCAGATCAAATCTATCGAGGTCACATCCAACAGGTCTTATGAAGGAGCATTCTTCTTCAATAACCCTATCACTTCTCTGGATAACGTAAAGAATATAAAGGGAATGAACGTTGCTGTGTCCTACTTTGACGGAATGGATGTCAAGGAGCTGAGCAACGGCTATTTCCGCCTGACGATAGTTGATTGTCCTCTTGATAAGCGAATGGCTATTGAAAATGAGGTCGGCAGATACAGGGTGACATTCTGCACCGCAGAAGAAAAGGAAAAAGATATAAATGAAAAGAAAGATTACGTTTTCAGCAGATTGAACAGCTGATAGTGTAATGTGGAGGAAAAGCTATGTCAAGTACCGTGTTATATTCCGAAAGATTTTTCGGACCGCAGCTGCTTATTGTCAAGGACGGCAGCATCAGATCAATGACTGTCAGCGGTGAAATGATAGTGGGAAGGCACACAAAGGAGAATATGGTCGATATAGACCTTGATGTGGATTTTGTTTCCCGCTGCCACGGAAAGGTACTGTGTGGAACGAACGGCTGTTTCTATGTCGATACGGGAAGCACAAACGGCACCTACCTCAACGGTGAACGTATGCAGTCAAACGTTATGCACAGGCTCACCAACGGTGATGTCCTGCATATCTATAACGGCACGCCCAAAACTGCTGATGATGTCATTACCATGATAATGATGTTTGACCACCCCGAAGGCTTTACTCCGCAGAGCATAATGCTTGACAATGACATAACACAGGTCAATATAGGCAGGAACGTTGACAAGGATATTACCGTGATCTCAAAAGCCATTTCCTCCGACCACGCATTGTTCTTCAGAAGCGGCAACGGCTGGGCGATAGCCGATAAGAACAGCACCAACGGAGTTTACCTCAACAACCGCAGGATAAATACAGCGCTGTATCTCAAGATCGGCGACTGTGTAAGGATAGTGAATCTCAATTTCGTTTTTCTCGGCGACAGGATAGTTTATCAGAATGTGCGCTTTGACCAGCAGGGAACAAATAAATGCTCAACGCTGGAGATACATATCGTGCAGAGAACTGTCAGGAAGCTGTTCAGCGTCCATGCGCTTTTAAGGGATATAAATGTCACTTTCAGAAGCGGAGAGATGATACTGATACTCGGCGGTTCGGGCGCTGGAAAGACAACGCTTGTCAATGCGATACTCGGCTATGAAAAGGCAGAGGGAATGATACTTTACGACAACGTGGATCTTTATGCCGATGACGAAACGGTACAGAGCAAGATAAGTTTTGTTCCGCAGTCGGATCTCATGCGTGGTTTTGACAGCGTGTACCATACCGTGAGGAACGCTGCACAGATGAAGCTCCCTGATGATATTCCCGATGAGGAGATAGAAAGAAAGGTCATGGAGACCCTTAAACTGTTCAATCTTGATAAGGTAGAGGACAGCCTCGTAAAGCAGCTTAGCGGCGGAGAGAGAAAAAGACTCAGCGTTGCGATAGAATATATCGCAGACCCCGAAGTTTTCTTCCTCGACGAGCCTGACAGCGGAATAGACGGACACTATACCGTCCAGCTGATGTCGATACTGCGAAAGATCGCAAACGAAGGAAAGATAATTGTAATAATCTCACACGGTGCGAACCGTATCGCACATAATTTTGACAAGGTCCTCGTGCTTGCAAAGAGCAAGCGGGATCAGTGCGGATATATCTCTTTCTTCGGAACAGTTGAGGATTCATACAAGTTTTTTGATACGGATAACCTTGAAGCGATAGTCGGAAAGGTCAATGATGAGCCTGATCTGTACATAGCAAAGTTCAAGGGACTTTACAATTAACAAACGATTGGGAGAGTTGAAAGATGCGGTCATCTATCGGTGAACAGATAAGAGTTTATTTTGGAAAATGCTGGAGGATATTTCTCAACGAGAACGGCTGGAAAGCCTTTATCTCATCAGGAATAATCACCTTTCTGATAAGCTGTGTTACAGGCTCGAATATGTTCAAGTCTTACAGGGAGACCAGAAACGGAGCGTTTGCGCTGGTATGTGCGTGTATCTGGATAGGCATATTCAATTCGATACAGTCTGTTTGTAAGGAAAGAGACATAATCAAGAGGGAACACCGTTCGGGTATGAGCGTATTTGCATATGTAAGCGCTCATGCGCTGTTCGAGCTTGTGCAGTGTATCATCGAAGCGGTGATAGTAACAGTCATAACCATGATCTTCAACAGCGGAAATATGCCTGATAAAGGCGTTATGCTGCCTGTGTTCCTTGAATTCACTGTCTCGTTTTTCATCATAATCTTCTGCTCGGATATGCTTGGTCTGATGGTGTCGTGCATAGTAAAGACTCCGCAGACGGCAATGACGGTAATGCCGTTCGTTCTGATACTTCAGCTCATTTTATCGGGAATGATCTTTGAACTTAAAGGCTTTACCGAAAAGCTGTCGTACCTGATGGTCTCAAAATGGGGACTTAATGCGATATGTATAACCGCCAACGTGAACAGTATGGTCGGTTCGCAGGGAGATGAAAACTATAAATTTGAAGCAGCAAATCTGCTTAAGATGTGGTGCCTGCCGCTTCTGTTCGTTGTGTTGTATGTTGCGATAGGAACGGTATTCCTTTCGTTTGTTGACAGGGATAAGAGATAAGCAGATACGCTGGATCGTGAAAGAAGGTGGGACCGTATGAGCAATAAGAAAAAGAGCCTGCTCAGCTTGCTGACGATAATCATTATGTCGGTTTCGGCTGTTTGCTATATGTTTTACATATACGGCGATCACGGTTTCCAAAATGAGATAGAAGGTCTTCCCGAACCTGTACAGACGGAAGCGAAGGGAAGCGATACAAAGACTGTTGACGGCTACGGTGTGCTGATAACCTTCAAGTATTCGTACAAAGTCGATGCGCTCGTTGTCCATACAAAGCCCTACAACGGCTCGGAGCTTAGTGATAAGCTTTCGCCCGTAGATCTCGGACTTGCATGGGGAAGCGTCGCAGCAAACAATAAAAAGATAGATTTTCACTGGTCACAGTCGGGAAGGTGGCTGTACTGGCAAGTAGACAATGTGAATGAGCTTGCACCTGTCGGCGGTACTGATGCTGTTAACAGACAGTTTTCCAACAACCATATCATACCGGCAACTTCTTCTGTAAAGGATAAGGTAAAAAAGATACGTCAGGGCGACCATGTCAAGCTTGAAGGCTACCTCGTCGATATATATGCCGAAAATTCGGACGGGGCATGGTTCGAGTGGAACTCAAGCACTTCAAGAGAGGATACCGGAGACGGAGCCTGCGAGGTGTTCTATGTCACCGATATACAGAAGGTAAGCTGATGAACGGGAAACTGATCTATGGGGGTAAGTGTATGAAAAAAAGGCTGTGTTCGCTGATGCTTGCGTTAGCCGTTGTGTTTGCTTCGGGCTGTTCAGACAGCAGCACACAGGACAGTCAGGCAAAGGACAGCTCGGCTGCAAAGGCGACCTCAAAGCAGACTGCCTCCATGCAGACTACCACCGCACAGAGTACCCAGCAGACTACCACACAGAGCGTTTCCGTGGAGAAGCCGACGCAGACTGAAAGCACTGCCGCCTATGACCCTCAGGCAGAGAGGAAAAAGTTCAGTAAAAACGGCGAATTCAAGGATTCGGACGATGACTGGCTGCCTGATGATTATGAAAAGATCATCGGGACAGAGCCTAAAAAGAAAGATTCTGACGGCGACGGACTGACTGACTATCAGGAGCATTTTCTGACGGGTACAGACCCCAACCGATACGATTCCATACAAAAAGGCGTGCCTGACTCAAAGGTGGATATTGACGGCGACGGGCTGCCCAATGAAGAGGAGCTGAAACTGGGAACAAACCCCAAAGACCCTGATACCGATCACGACGGCATCAACGACGGTGATGAGGTCAGGTCGGGCACAGACCCTCTCAAAAAGGACAAAAATGGTTCCGCAGGCTTTTCCGAACAGCCGATACCTGCAATCTCGGACGTTTTCAAGGCTGTCAACAAAAGCGGCGAGCCGTTCTCGCTTTCGATGAAGATATTTGCAAATGCAGATGCCGAAAAGAAACTTAAAGCAGGTGTGTCTTCGCTGACGTTTTCGGGAGGCGGAACTGTTATCGGAAAGATAGTCGAGATAACAGCGGATAAAACACTCGATTGCCGCAGTGCAACGCTGTATTTCCGCTTGGATAAGGATCACGTAAAAACACTGAAGACAGGGATAAAGTCTGTTCAGGTGATGTGTTACGATAAGCAGAAAGGCGCTTTTCTGCCGCTTGAGTCAAGCTGTGACGAACAGAGCGCAACTATCAGCGTTCAGGTCACGGGTGAACTGACGGCTTATGCGCTCGTGCAGAAGGGATAAGAGGTGAGCCGATGGCATTTACGGTAAAGGCGCTTGAATTTATAAGCGAGAACTATATGCGAAACGACAGAGAGTGGTTCAAGGCGCACAAGAAGGACTATGAACAGCTCGTTCTTGCGCCGTTTGCAGAGCTTCTCGAAACGCTTGCGCCTCTGATGGAAAAGACAGACCCCAAGCTTATCTGTAACCCCAAATGCGTTTCAAGGATATACCGTGATGCACGATATATCAAGGACGGAGCGATATTCAGGGACTCGCTGTGGTGCTCTGTGCGCCGCAAAAAGAACAGCGTCTACGAATTGACGCCGGAATTTTATTTCTATATCTCCCTTGAAGGCTTCGGCTACGGCTGCGGGTATTACCGAACAAGCACCGCTGCAATGGAGCAGCTGCGCAAAATGGCGCTTTCGGGCGATAAGACCTTCAAGTCTGCAAAGAAAGCCTTTGAGGCTCAGGACAGGTTTTATCTTGCGGGCGAGATGTACAAGAAAAACCGCTTTCCAGACTGTAAGCCCGATATTCTCGATTGGGTCAACAGAAAGTCAATATGCCTCTGCTATGACAGCGCCGACCCGCAGGAGCTTTTCGATGAAGCTCTGTTCGGGCGTGTAGTGCAGGATATGGAAAAGATAGTTCCCGTGTATAAGCTCTACGCAAAAATGGAGGAGCTGGCACTCGTAGGCTCGGATAAGCCGCATAACCTGAAATGACCGATCTGTATGCTTGCAAAAAAGCGAAAAATGTGCTATAATAAACGGGTAAGCTCTCACGGGCGCAGTCTGCGGCTCATGTCTGCGGCGGCACGGCAGGCATAGCCGGAATGCGCAGCTGCGCTGTGAGTTTCAGGTCATATACGTTTGCCGTGATGTGTTGTACCTTTTGACAAGGAGGCAGATATGAACCCGCTTGAAGCTATCAGATCGAAAGTGATGACCCTGCGTGAGCGTGATCCGCACGTTCACGTCAATGTGTCGATAACACGCCCTAAGGTCAGTATCCGCAATGACCCTGCGGAAATACTTGACATCTATCCGAATGTTTTCAGATTAAGGGAGTGTCACGGCGGTACGGAAAAGATACATACGGTAAAATATTCCGATATCCTTACGGGTCAGATCGAGATAATCGAGCTTGATCCCGCAAAATAGGAACGATCATCAAGGCACATCTGCCCGGATAGGGCAGGTGTGCCTTTTTTGCTAAAAAATCCGAATATTTTTTTAAAAAACTATTGAAAATATCAGCTTGATATGATATACTAATTGTGTATATCGGGTTGATCACCGTAAACACATAATAAAATAAAGGATCAAGGAGGAGATCGTTATAATGAAAAAGAGGATCGTAGCAGCTGTTCTCTCATTGCTGCTGGTTGCTTCATCTGTACCGATGGCAGAGTTCGCAAGCTTTATTCCGGTAACAGACATCAACGCATCTGCATACGGAGAGGCAGTTACTGTTAAGAACGATGCCGGTGAAGAATTCGAGATCGGATATTCGCAGGGCACAGACAGCAAAGGAAGAAGTTACCTTAGGATCGATGTTCCGACAGGATTTTTCGAGAATAAATCCGAGGTCAAGGTAAATACAGCTCCTATCAGAACAGCACTGCTGAAGCATGGCGTCACATCTGAGGGTATGGATTATGTAGAGCTTGACTATAACTTTGCATACAAAATGGGAAATACTTTCTATCACTCTCTGCTTTCAAGCGTAAAATTTACTGATAACTTCATTACCAAGATCGGAGATAATATGTTCCAGGGACATACCAATCTTCAGACTGTTGATCTGGGTAAGAGCATAAAGTATATCGGCGGTTATGCTTTCAGCGGATGTACGAACTTCGTAGGAAGTACCAGCAACAATACTGCAAATCTGCAGAACATTGTTGAGATCGGTGACAGTGCTTTCAACAACTGTAAGACCCTTGCAAGCGCAAAGCTCTCATCTTCACTGAAGTCCATCGGACAGAACGCTTTCTCAAGCAACACCAAGTTTACTAATATCACTATCCCTAAGTCTGTTGAGTATATCGGCAAAAGTGTATTCAGCAATGATACCGCTCTTGACAATGTTAAATTTGAATCCGGTTCAAAGCTTGAAACGCTCGAAGAAGGTGTGTTCAGCGGATGTACTTCACTGAAGAAAGTATATGTGGGAAATACCGAGAACACTCTTCCTTCAAGACTTGTAACAGTTGGCAAGGATCTGTTCAAAGGATGTACTTCACTTCAGAAATTTACCATTCCTTTCGCTTTGGAAGAAGTGTCAGAAAACATGTTCAATGGCTGTACTTCACTTAAAACAGTCAAATTCGCAGCTGACAGCCAGTGCGTAAATATCGGAATGCAGGCATTCCAGAAATGTACCGCTATCGAAACAATGGAACTGCCGGACAGCGTAAGAACTATCGATCCTGCTGCATTCAGCACATGCACGAAGCTTTCAAGGCTTATCCTGCCTGATGAACTCAAAGCATTCAACCCGGCTTATTCAAATACAGCGACATTTGAGAACTGTCCTGTTCTTTCAATGGCACCAAAGAGCAAGGCAAAGACTCTTAAACCAAATCAGATAATCATTCCAAACAAGGTAACTCATATCACTGCGAACTGCTTCTCGGGATGTACAGGTATCACAGACGTTGTAATGCCTAATATCAAAACTATTGCAGGAGCAGCTTTCCAGAACTGCAGATCCCTGCCGAAGATCACTATACCTGATGCAGTAACAACTATCAGAGAAGCTACCTTCAACGGTTGTACTTCACTCAAGACAGTTGTTTACTCAAAGAAACTCCAGGAGTTTGAACAGCAGGCATTCAAGAACTGTACTTCACTTCAGACAGCAACACCAAGCGATGCTAAGGTAATGAAGAACACAGTCCAGATCCCTAAGACCTGCGGTGCTGCACAGAAGGAAGCTTTCCAGAACTGCTCAAGCATCAAGTACATAAATATCATCGGCGGTGCTTCAAGCCAGTTCGCTACCGTGGGTGAAAGCGTATTCTCAGGCTGTTCTTCACTCGAAGGTTCAACTACCGACGGTACATCGAGCCAGGAACTGAAATTCCCAAGACTTGTTACCGTTATCCAGCAGAAAGCATTTGAAAAGTGTACAAGCCTTAAAACTATCCAGTTTGAAGGTAAAGTTACTTCACTTGGAGACTATGTATTCCAGGATTGCACATCGCTTAAAAAGGTAACCATGAACCCGACTATAACTCAGATAGGCAAGAGTGGATTCAAGAATTGTACGAGCCTTACAAATCTGCCTGTTACCACAACAGGTGCAAGCGCACTTACTCAGCTCGAAAGGATCGATGAGGAAACATTCTCGGGCTGTACTTCTCTTAAAAATGTTGATGTATCTGCAGCAAAGAAGTTTACCTCTATCGAAAGAAGCGCTTTCTATGACTGTAAGAACCTCACCAAGTTTATACTTCCTGCAAACGGTAAGTTAACATCCATCGGAAATTATGCTTTCCAGAACTGCACCTCACTTACGACTATAAACACTAATTCATCAGCTAAGAAGACAGAATTCCCTAAGAGTATAGTTTCTATCGGCGACTCTGCTTTTGCAAGCACCGGTCTCAAGGACATCACACTTCATAAGCCTAACGATAAGAATGCATATAACACTATCGGTGAAAACGCATTCACCAGGTGCGAGCAGCTCACAAATGTTGACTTCTCCGATTCTAACCTTTCAACACTTTCAAAGGGAGTCTTCGCTCAGGATACTGCACTTAAATCCGTTAAACTCCCGAATGCTATGCAGACCTTTGCAGAGAGCGCGTTTGACGAGTGTACAGCTCTCAGCACTATCAACAGCACGACCAAGGGCACAGCTAACCTGCCTACAAAGCTCAAGACTATCAGCGCTTACGTATTCAGAAACACACATAATATCTCCAAGATAATAATCCCTGCAGCAACCGATAATATCGATATGAGCGCATTCAATTCTTCGCTGACCCTTAAACCGGAAGATATTTCTTCAGGTAAGTATAATCCTTTGAAGGAATTCTCCGTAAACAGCAAAAACCAGAACTATAAGAGCATCAACGGCGTACTTTACAATAAGAAAGTAACAGATATGCTGCGCTATCCAAGAATGAAGGATGGAAAGAAGTTCACAGTTCCTGATACCGTTACAGTACTTAAAGAAGCTGCAATGGGATCTAACAACAAGCTTGAATATGTTACTATCGGTCCAAACGTTCAGAAGATCGAGAAGAACGCTTTCAATAATATGGAAAGCCTTAAAGCTGTTGATTTCAAGAAAAATACAAACGTTTATTTTGATCCTAATGCATTTTCAAACTTCTCATCCAGCAAAAAGATCGTGTTCTATGCAGCAAGAGGATCTACGGCAGAGTATTATGCTAATCAGCACAGTTCGTACATCACATTTGTTGATAACGACATGATGGCAGCAAAGCTTTCTATTAAGCAGGGCGATTACATCTGCATCAGCACCTATACAGGAAGATTCCAGCTCGAAGCAGTCCTCACAACAAAGACAGGTGTTCCTACAAATGATGTTATTACATGGACATCGAGCGATCCTGAAATTGCAAGTGTTGACAATGACGGCTATGTTTCACCAAGAAAAACAGGTATTGTTAAGATCACTGCAACGACCGCAAACGGACTCACCAAGACCGTTACCGTAAATATCGGTGATGAAATTGAGCGTCTTGCCGGTGACAACCGATACCAGACAGCAGCAGACATCTCAACAAAGATGTATAAGCAGGCTGATACAGTTGTTATCGCAACAGGACTCGATTTCCACGATGCAATGGTCGCTGTTCCTCTCGCAACAGCATATAACGCTCCTCTGCTGCTTGCAGCAAATAACAGCAAGGCTATGGAGCCAATGCTCAAAGAGCTTAAACGCCTCAAGACCAAGAATGTAATAATCGTAAGCACAAACGGCGCTCTCAATGACAAGGTCAAGACTGCTCTCAGCGGATATAAGAAGACTCTCATCGAGGGTAAGACCTGCTTTGATACCGCAGCTAAGGTAGCAAAGGCTCTGCAGGCTAAGACAAAGAAAGCTCCGGAAACTATCTTCTTCGCAACCAACGGAGCATTCGCAGATGCACTTTCCGTTTCACCTGTTGCAGCTGTTCTCGGTTCACCTATCATCTATCTGAAGAAGGACGGCAGCCTCGATGCAGCAACAAAGAATTATCTTGCAAGCATTAAGGGCAAGGTAAAGAAAGCTTATGTCATCGGCGGTGACGGAGTTATCTCCAACAATATGATGAAGACCGTAGCAAGCACTATCGGTCTGAAGTACGGTGCTACGATCTCAAGACTTGCAGGACAGACAAGATACGAGACCTGCGTAGCAGTAAACAACCAGTTCGCTAATGTTCTCACAGGTCCGAGCCTCGGTCTTGCAACAGGTCAGGATTTCCCTGATGCACTCGCAGGCGGAGTATTCGCAGCTTCCACCAAGTCTGCACTGTTCCTTGTAAACACAGGATTCAAGACTCCTAAGCTCCTTGATTTCCAGACAGATTATCTGAAGGACAAGAAGGCAAAGAGATTCTTCGTATTCGGTGGAACAGGTGTGCTTTCAGATGCAGCAGCAGAACAGGTCAGAAACACTTCCAGATAATTAATAAACCGCATTGGCAGATCCGCAGGTCTATTCCTGCGGATCTTTTTTGTATCAAATCTCTGAGGCGCATTTTGTGCAAAATAACAGCCCTGTTTTTGCTTAAACCTGTTGAAATTATTAAAGAAGTGTGATATAATATACTTTGTATAAATAGGCTTTCAAGCTGATATTTATTGATCGAAAATAAAAAAACAAGGAGGAGCAAAAACTAATGAAAAAACGGATCGTAGCAGCAGTTCTGGCGATACTTATGGTCGGATCATCGCTGCCAATGGCAGAGTTTGCGAGCGTGATGCCTGATTTCACCATAGCAGCAAGTGCTAAAGAGGGCGATTTTGAAGGTTTCAGTTCAAGATCAGATGAACCTGTCAAATACAAGGGTATGATCGCAAAATACAGTGCGAAGGAAGACGCAGACGGGGTACCGTTTCTTTCTGTCATACTTACGGGTAATTTCTTTACAAGTAATGAAGCAGAAAACGACATAACAATAGATACCAGAGGATTAAAACAGGCTATTGCCGATGACATCGAAGAAGTTACCGAGGGTAAACATAATATCAACGAATGTGAGTATTTCGAGCTGACACAAAGCCCGAAAGATTCTAGTAACCCAAAGGTCAAATATCTTACAGCAAATGAAAACATCGCCCACGTGAAATTTATAGACGATGACGATTTCTTTACATCTCTGGGTCCTCTGTTCTCCGGATGTAAGAACCTTATGTCGATCGAGTTTAACAAGCATATCAATAAACTGTCATCAGGAACATTCAGCGGATGTATAAACTTTGCCGGCAGTAAAGAAAATAACACTGCAGAACTTACAAATATAAAAGAGATCGGAGACGGCGTTTTCACCGGCTGTACAACACTTGCAGGAGCAAATCTGTCAGATTCTCTGAAAAAAATAGGAAGCAATGCATTCAGCAGCTGTACTAATCTTCTCGATATAAGTATACCGGCAAATGTTGAGTATATAGGTACATCGGCATTTTCCGGAGACACTGCATTAAAAACTGTAAAATTTGCAAAGGGTTCAAAACTGCGTTATCTCGGTGATAGTGCATTTTCAGGTTGTACTAAACTCATTAAAGTGAATGTAGGCAGCACCGAAAATACTCTCCCGGCAAACAGCAAGCTCTACCGTGCAGGAAAGACTTGTTTTTCAGGCTGTACTTCGCTTCAGTATTTCACGATCCCTAAAACAATGTCATATGTAAATGAAGGAATGTTCTCAGGCTGTACTTCACTTAAAAGTGTTTCTTTTGCAGAGGGAAGCATATGTGAAATGATCTGTGGTAATGCTTTCAACAAGTGTTCGTCTATTAACGAAATGACATTGCCTGATAAAGTAACGGCAATAGGCGACTATGCATTTTCAGAGTGTACAAAGCTCTCAAAGCTCATCGTTCCTAATAATCTCATCGCTTTCAGTGTCAAGATCAATCCTAAGTGGAAGGGCGAAAAAGCTGACCCTGAAGATCCTGAAAAAACTATATCGATCGATGACGAAAACCTGACATGGAAAGACGAAGGTATGGTAAACTATTCCGATCTTCCTGACGATCAGAATGAGTGGGAAGGCAAACCTAAATACATAAGAGTCGATAAATATGGCCTCAAGGAAAGCGGACGTACATTTAACCAGTGCCCGGCTATCTCTATTGCTCAGGAAAGCAAGGAAGACGAGCTTAAACCGAACCAGATCATTATGCCTAACCGTGTCAGATATATCCCGATAGGCTGCTTCGGAAAGGATACCGGTATCACAGAAGTTGAAATGCCGAAAATTACCGATATCGGTGATTATGCATTTGAATATTGCTCCGACCTTCCTGATTTGACTATCCCTGATGCAGTTGATTATATCAGAGTGGGCGTATTCAGAAACTGTGAATCGCTGCTTGATGTGACTTATTCAAAGAAAATGCTCAAGATAGATGACTATGCTTTCTCTAACTGTTCTTCTCTTTATAAAGTTACTCCGAGCGATAAAAAGGCTATCAAGGGTGCCATACAGTTCCCGCAGACCTGCGGATTTGTCGGATATCAGGCATTTACCAAGTGTACAGCTCTCAAGTATCTGAACATACTCGGAGGCTCAAAGAGCGAGTTCTCTATTATGGAAGAAGAAGCATTTGCAGGCTGTACATCACTTGAAGGCTCGACGGTTGACGGAACAACTGCTCAGGAAATGAGATTCCCGAGCAAAGTGATCGTTATCGAAAAAGGCGTTTTCAAGAACTGCTCAAAGCTCAAGACAGCAAAGTTTGAAGGAAAAGTAACCTCCATCGGTGATGATGCTTTCAGCGGCTGCACCAATCTTACAAAGACCACCTTTAATCCAACTATCACACAGATAGGTCAGAGCGCTTTCAAGGACTGCGAAAGACTCGAAGTCCTGCCTGTTACTCCTAAGGGAAAAAGCGCCCTTGTTCAGCTGCAGGATATAAAGGACAATACATTCCAGAACTGTAAGTCACTCACCGAAGCTGATCTTTCAGATGCAAAGGATATAGTTTCTATCGGCAAACAGGCATTTGCAAGCTGTACACAGCTTATGGCGCTGTATCTGCCGAAAGACGGAGTTCTTGGCATCATTGATGACAGAGCGTTCAACGGCTGTCAGATGCTTGGAATAGTTGCAGATAATAAAAAATCAAATGTAAATACTTTGCCTGACAGCGTTCATAAGGTCGGCACATATGTATTTGAAGGAACTGCACTTACAAACTTTACACTTGTAAAGCCGGCAAATAAAAATCAATACAATGAGGTCGGTGAAGGCGCATTCTCAAATTGTCTGAACCTTGAAACAGTTGATTTTTCAGGCTCTAACCTTACAACGATCTCAAAGGGCCTTTTCTCACAGGATAGTGCTCTCAAGCAGATCAAACTGCCTTCAACACTTACAACTATCCAGGATAATGCATTCTTTGATTGTAAAGCTCTTGAAAAGATCAACAGTGATACAAAGGGTGTTTCACAGCTCCCGAGCAAACTTAAGACCATAGGAAGCAATGCCTTTTCAAATAACCTGAATATCTCCAAGGTCGTGATCCCTGCAAAGACCGACATTATCAGTACCAATGCATGGAATATCACAGCATCGATCACCGATCAGGAAATTGCACAGGGTAAGGTAAATCCGCTCAAACAGTTCGTTGTAAACAGTAATAACGATAACTTTGTTGCTGTTGACGGCGTTCTGTACAGCAAGAAGGGAACAAGACAACTTCTGATATATCCTATCATGAAGAAAACAAAAGATTTTAAAGTGCCTGATTTTGTTGAGCTGATCTCCAAGAATTCCATCGCATCCAACAGGTATATCCAGTCGATCGAAATGACAAATAAGGTCTCAAAAATTGAAGATAAGGCTATCTCAAAGTGCAAATCTCTCAGAGCGATCTATTTCGGAACAAACAGCACTGTTGTATTTGACGGAAGTGCTGTAGAAGCATTTAGTTCCAATCCTAAACTTGTGTTCTATGGAACAAGCGGATCAACAGCTGAAAAATATGCTACTTCGCACAGTTCGACCATTGAATTCATAGACAACAAAAAAGCAGCAAATACCATAACTATCAAGCAGGGCGCAAAGCTGAGAGTCCTGCGCACCCAGAGCAGTCTTACTCTTGAAGCTGTTGTCCTTGATAAAAATGCTAAGCCCACAAATGACGTGCTTACCTGGGAGTCATCTAACCTTGATGTCCTGACTGTTGATAATAACGGTCATGTTTCCCTGAAGGGCGACGGCGTGGCAATAGTAACAGTAAGAACTGCAAACGGACTTGAAGCTTCTATAACGATCTTTGTCGGCGTCAAGGACCTTGAAAGAAAAATGGTCCAGCTCGTTAAGACCACTTTCATTTATGACGGCACCGAGAAGAAACAGAAGGTCATCGTTACAGACAAAGATGAAGACTATAAGCTTGTTGAGGGTAAGGATTACGAACTTTCTTATAAGAATAATGTAAATGCCGGAACAGCTATCGTATATGTAAAGGGTATCGGCAAGTATGCAGGAGAACTGGCATTCACATTCACTATCTCACCAAAGTCTATCAGCAAAGCAACTGTCACAGTAGATCCGAAGTCTGAGGTTTATTCAGGTAATCCTATCAAGCCTCTGGTTACAGTCAAGCTCGGAGGCAAGCTCATTTTCGAGGAAAGAGATTATACTCTGAAGTATACGAACAACGTTAACGTCGGAACAGCTGATATTACCATCACTGGTAAGGGCAACTATGAAGGCGTGCTCGTAAGACACTTCAAGATCACTCAGAAGCCTATCGACGAGGCAGAGTACATCGAGCTTGATGAGGAAAACTTCGTCTATGATGGTAAAGCTAAAAAGCCGCAGGTAACTATTTCAAATGACGGCAAGACCAATCTGAAGCAGGGCGTTGACTATACTGTTAAGATCCTGGATAACGTTGAAGCAGGCGAAGGAAAGATCCTCATCACAGGTATAGGCAAATACTGCGGCATGATAGTTAAACCGTTCTATATCATGCCTGAATCCCTTGAAGATGAAGATCGTATCAAGGCTTCGATCATCAAAGAGGACTTCACCTATAACGGTAAGGCTAAAAAGCCAAAGGTAAAGGTAACCTATACAGTTAACAGCAAGACAAAGTATACCCTTGTTGAAGGAAAGGATTATACACTTTCCTATGAGAACAACGTTGAGGTCGGAGAAAATGCAACTGTTATCATCACAGGTAAGGGCAACTATACCGATGAGCTTGAACTGACATTCGAGATCAAGCCGAAGAATATCCTTAATACAAAGATAATTCTTGATCAGGAAAGCTTTGATTACGACGGAACCATCAAAGAACCGGGCGTAAAGGTATATGACGGAAAGACACTGCTCAAGCAGGACGAAGACTATGAGCTTACCTTCGAGAACAATATCGAGCCTGGTACTGCATATGCTGTTATCACAGGTATCGGCAAGTATGTAAACACCAAGAAGGTAGCATATACCATTGAGAGCAACGAAGCGAAAGTTAAGCGTATCGCAGGTGCAAACAGATATGAAACTGCTGCAAAGATCTCGACCGAAATGTATGACACAGCAAATACCGTTATCCTCGTAACAGGTCTTGATTATCACGATGCACTCGTAGCTGTTCCTCTTGCAAAGGCTTATAACGCACCTCTGCTGCTCGGAACAGAAAGACATATCACTGATCAGACCGAAGCAGAACTCAAGAGACTCAAGACTAAGAACGTCATCGTTGTAAGCACAAACGGCGCTATTGGCTCAAAGGCAAAGGCAGAGCTGAAAGCATTGAAGCTTAATACGACCTACATCGAAGGCAAGAACTGCTTCGATACCGCTTCTAAGGTGGCTAAAGCACTCCAGACCAAGACAAAGAAAGCACCCGATACAATATTCTTTGCAACAGACAGTGCGTATGCAGATGCACTCTCAGTTTCACCGATAGCTGCTATCAAGGGCGCACCTATCATCTATCTCAACAACAAGAGCATAGATTCTGCAACAGCTGCTTACCTCAAGTCCGTTAAGGGCAAAGTCAAGAATGCTTATATCATCGGCGGAGATGGAGTTATCTCCAACGCTATGATGAAGAAAGTTGCCACAAGCCTCGGACTGACCGTTAACAAGACAGTACAGAGAGTTGCAGGACAGACCAGGTATCAGACCTGCGTTGCAGTAAACAATAAGTTCAAGAGCGTGCTCACCAGCAAGACCGTATGCGTAGCAACAGGAATGGATTTCCCTGACGCTCTTGCAGGCGGAGTTTATGCAGCAAGCAATAACGCTCCTCTGTTCCTTATCAACCATAAGCTGAAGACTCCTTCACTGCTCGATGAGCAGACAGCTTATCTGAAGAATAAGAAAGCAAATCAGATAACTATCTTCGGAGGAGAAGGCGTTGTACAGCCGGGTTATGCAGATATTATCAAGAAACTCAGATGATCTGAACTAATATCTCCTCAAGTCCGCAGGGATAATTCCTGCGGACTTGTTCTTTTTAGTGAATATGGTACTTGATTTAATCAGATCAATGTGATATAATTAAATTTGTAAGCTTTTGCTGTGTTGGGTGAGAAACGCAAAAGCACTAAATTAACTGATTAGGGAGATAGTTATGGGATTTACAACGCAGACGTTTCTGTTTCTGTTCTTTCCTGCGTGCATAGTTATCTATTATCTGTTTTATATGCTAAGCACACGGGGCCCGCTGGCAAAAGCACTGACCAAGGCTCAGGCGCCGGAAATAATCCTTATCCTCATGAGCCTGTTCTTCTATAACTGGGCAGGCGTGGGCGAAGCCTGGAAACTGGTCATATATATGGCTGCTGTCTATGGTATGGGCTGGGCTATACAGTTCAAGCGTGACTATGTCAAAAAACCAAAGGAAGAATTCGGATATTATGAGCCTGAGCCGGAAGAAGAACCGGAGGAGGAAATACTCGATCCGATAGAAAAGCGCAAACGTGAAATAAAGAAAAGGCTCGAAGAGGAGCAGGCTAAGGCTGAGGGCGAGAAGAAAAAGTGGTGGAAAGAGACCGACTGGATCGGTGTCGGTATAATAACTGCCTGCGTTGCCATAGTAACATTCATTCTTGTATACTATAAATATGCGGATTTCATCACAAACCTCTTTACATTCGATTTCAGCAACAAGCAGACTTCACTCGTTGCACCGATAGGCATCTCGTTCATTACGTTTTCAGCTATCTCTTATCTTGTGGATATACGCAGGGGAGATGCTGACTGTAAGAATCCTATCGACTGTGCATTGTACCTTTGCTTCTTCCCGAAGGTCATCTCAGGACCTATCGTGCTGTGGAAGGACTTCAAACCTCAGTGCGGCGAAAAGAAGCTGACTCTGGATAATGCTTTTGAAGGCGTTGAAAGGATAATGATAGGCTTTGCAAAGAAACTTATCATCGCCGATACCTTCGGTGCCTGCATCGCAAAGACCGCAGGAGTCGCAATAGACGTTCCAACTGCATGGGGAATAAACTTCCTGTTTATGATGCAGATCTACTTTGATTTTTCAGGCTATTCGGATATAGCTATCGGTCTTGGCAAACTGCTCGGATACGATATGAAGGAGAATTTCAATTTCCCATACCTGTCCACATCTATCAAGGATTTCTGGAGACGCTGGCATATTTCCCTCGGAACATGGTTCAAGGAGTATATCTACATACCTCTCGGCGGCAGCAGAAAGAGTACCGCAAGAACTATCATCAACCTTGCAGTTGTGTTCCTGCTTACAGGACTCTGGCATGGAGCAGGCTGGACCTTCATAGTATGGGGTCTTATAAACGGTCTGTTCAGGATACTTGAAAAGCTTATGGAGAATTCGGGCTTCTATGAAGCTATCCCGTCATTCTTCAAGTGGCTCGTTACAATGGTGATAGTATACTTCTGCTGGATCGTATTCAGATTCACAGATTTCAAGGAGCTTATCGACTGGTTCAAGGTAATGTTCGGCGCAAAGCAGCAGGGAAGCATTCCGTATACGTTCCTGTATTACTTTGACTGGCAGATCATCGCATTTGCTGTTATCGCATTCTTCGGTTCAACGATCCTGGGTATCGAAAAGATCAAGGATTCCTGCAAGAATGCAAGAGAATCAAGCGGAGCAATGTTCTTCAGAGAGCTTCTTGGCATCGTTCTGTTTGCCCTTGCGATCATGTTCATGGTAAACTCGTCATACAGCCCGTTCATGTATTTCCAGTATTGATGAGCGAAAGGAGATAAGCTATGAAAGGCGTTAAAATATTTACACTTGTAGCGTTTTTTGCAATAATTGCCGTGCCTATCGCTCTGTTCAATTTCAAGCGTGGTGCGGTCTCGGAGATAGATAACCGTCCGCTTGCAGGAAATCCGTTCAGTTCATCTGCCGACTCATCAAAAAGGTGGACAGTAAGGACAGAGGAATTCGTCAACGACCGTATCGGTCTGCGTGATGAGATGATACTCGGTTATACCGTGCTCAACGATCTTGCATTCAACAAAATGGTGCATCCATCGTATTCTTACGGAAAAGACGGCTATGTTTTCGGAGCAGGAATCTATACTCAGAACGACTTCGGCGATTTCCATATCCAGTTCGCAGATATGATAAAACAGATGCAGGACTACTGCAAAGAAAGAAATGTCCCGTTCCTGCTGGTGTTTGATCCCGCAAAGCCGGCGATACTCACCGATAAGCTGCCAAGCAGCGTCAACTATACCAGAGAATGTGTGACTCAATTTTTGGCTGAGCTTGACAAGCGTGGCATAAACTATGTTGATAATACCGAAACGCTGCAAAAGCTCAGCGATTCGGGAACACAGGTGTTCAACAAGAAATATGATGCTAACCATTGGAACGATACAGGCGCATTCTACGGCACGCAGAGTGCCTTGAAGTCGCTTAATAAGCAAAACCCGAAGATCCATGTCAATGAGCTTTCCGAGTTTGAGGCAAGCACCAAGACAGAAACAACCCTTCCTGTTTCAAAGTTCCCGATAAATGAGACAGTTCCCGTTTATAAAGCAAAAACGTCTGTCAGAAGCGTTGCAAAGAACTGCGCAGGGCTTCCGCTGGATAAGAATTATAACCACTTTGATTATACCATCAATGAAACACGCAAAAAGGAAGGCAGCCCAAGAGCGCTTATCTTCCAGGGCAGCTATATCAACTCCTACGGACATAAGTATTTCGAGAATGCTTTCGGTGAGTGTGTTCAGGTGCATAATTATCAGAATGTGCTTAATTTCCCGCTGTACTTCAATATCTTCAAGCCTCAGTGCGTGGTATTCGAGATCGCAGAGTATACAATGAAGTCTGCATATTTTGACTACGACAAGATGAAGAACATCAAGTTCAATCCTAAGCTTGATACGCTCAAGGATGTTTATACATCATCAAGAAGTCTGCCGTATGATGCCGTAAGCTTTGAAAAGAATCAGAGGTATACCGTTATCAACTGGACGACCGACGATCAGGCAGATAATGTATGGCTCACGCTTGATAAAGAGTATGATATGCAAAAGACCGATACAGGCTACTCGGTTATTGTGCCGACGACCGAAAAGGAAAAAGAAGACGTCAAGACAAAGATAACCGTCTATAAGGATAATCAGCTTTACGTCTACTCGTAAATAACCAAAAATAAAGACCGCTTCATCTGATGAAGCGGTCCTTTTTGTGCATTTTTTCAGCTGTGCCGAAACGCTTTTATTCTTCCGGCTGGATAGTCTTGATATAAAGCTCCTCAAGCTGCTTGTCGTCAACTTCAGCAGGGCAGGCGCTCATAAGCTCGCTTGCGTTCTGTACCTTCGGGAAGGCAACCACATCACGCAGTGAGTCTGCACCGCAGATTATCATAGACAGCCTGTCCAGACCGATGCCCATTCCGCCGTGCGGCGGAGAAGCATATCTGTACGCATCTACAAGGAATCCGAACTTTGCGTCGATCTCCTCATCGGTCATTCCGAGCGACTCGAACATTCTCTTCTGCAAAGCAGGATCTGTGATACGCATTGAACCCGACGAAAGCTCCGTGCCGTTCAGAACGAGGTCGAAAGCCTTTGCCCTGACCTTTTCCGGAGCGGTATCGAGAAATTCTATGCACTCCTCCATAGGCATCGTGAACGGGTGGTGAGCAGCGACCCATTCGCCCGTTTCCTCGTCCTGCTCAAAGAACGGCATCTCGGTTATCCACAGGAAATTGTAGCCTTCCTTTACAAGTCCGAGACGCTTTCCGCAGATAAGCCTTATAGCGCCCAGAGTGTTGAGTACGATCTTGTTCCTGTCTGCGCAGATAAGCATAAGGTCACCCTTTTCAGCGCCTACGCTTGAAAGTATCTTTTCAAGGTCGCCGTCCGCAAGGAACTTCTTGAACGAGCAGTTGGGTTCGTCAGCCCAGCGGATATATGCAAGACCCTTTGCACCAATACCTTTAGCATGCTCAACAAGCTTGTCTATCTCTTTTCTTGTGTAAGTCTCAGCGCCGCCCTTAGCAACGATAGCCCTTACCGAGCCGCCGTTTTCTATTGCCGACTTGAATACAACGAAATCAATGTCCCTGACTGTCTCGGTGATGTCCTGTATCTGCATATCAAAACCTGTGTCAGGCTTGTCTGAGCCGTACTTGTTCATAGCGTCCGCAAAAGTCATTCTCGGCAGCGGAAGCGGGATATCCACATCAAGTATCTCCTTGAACAACCTGTGTACCATTCCCTCAGCCATAACAAGAATATCCTCAACGTCAACAAATGACATTTCAAGGTCTATCTGTGTAAATTCGGGCTGTCTGTCTGCACGCAGGTCTTCGTCACGGAAGCATCTTGCAAGCTGGATATACCTGTCGTAGCCTGAGATCATAAGCAGCTGCTTGTATATCTGCGGAGACTGCGGCAGAGCATAGAACTTGCCCGGGTGTATCCTCGACGGAACAAGGTAGTCCCTTGCTCCCTCAGGAGTCGAGCGCATCATCATCGGAGTCTCTATCTCAAGAAAATCGTTCTCGTAGAAATAGTCTCTTACCACCTTTGCGATCTTGTGGCGTGTGATAAGATTGTTCTGGAGCTTAGGGTTACGCAGGTCAAGGTATCTGTATTTGAGTTTAAGCTCGTCCCTTACCTTGTCGGAGTTTGTGACCTCAAATGGCGTAGTTTCGGCTCTTGCAAGAATACGCAGTTCCTTTACGTCCACCTCGATAAGACCTGTCGGCAGCTTGGGGTTTATGCTCTCACGGGGTCTTATAACGCCCTTTGCGAGCAGAACGTCCTCTGCTCTGACTGTTCTTGCCTTTTCAAAGATGTCCTTGTCGGTGTTGTCGTTGAAAGCGAGCTGTAAAAGCCCTGTGCGGTCACGCAGGTTGATGAACAGCAGGTTGCCGATGTCTCTTACTCTGTCTGCAAAGCCGCAGACAACGACCTCGCTGCCTTCCTGCTGCGGAACTTGTGCGCAGTAATGCGTTCTGCGCAAGCCTTTCATTGTGTCAAGCATTTTGATTACTTCCTTTACATTTATTATTATCATTGTTTTCCGATGAGATAAGGCAAGGATCATCGCTGTTTTCCTGCTGAGTAGCTGGGTAAGCACTCTTGAAAGCGTTTTTCTCACATCTCACTCTGAACTCCTACTACTTTTTCGTTGCGGAGAGTCACAGACTCTCT
Organism: uncultured Clostridia bacterium; assembly: GCA_947307175.1. GTDB lineage: Bacteria > Bacillota > Clostridia > Oscillospirales > Ruminococcaceae > Hominimerdicola. The sequence continues at coordinate 16,406 of CAMZIK010000007.1, read as the reverse complement.
GCGGCGAAAAAGCAATAAAAGTTTTAGGGGTGGGGTTTGGGGAGAGACCCTTTTTCAAAAGGGTCCTCCCCAATTACTCAGCAAGTAAATGGCGTTAATCCTCGTCTTTCTCCTCATACCTCGGGAACCCGTCGAGGAATCCGTACAGATAGCTTATCTTGCTGTCCCAGAACAGGAAAAACACACCCAGCAAAAGCAGCGCACCGCACGCAGCCGCACCGTAGTTCTGCTTCAGCGCAAGGCAGACAAGACCGCTGAAAAGCGTCAGAATAGTCCATATCACACCAAAAATATATGTTGCTATGGGCTTTCGCAGCTTGCCCTTTATTAGCGTTCCGTGTTCGGATTTTTCATATGTTCCGAAAAATCCTGTCTCTCCGCCGTCACGTTTTTTGAACTTGTGATAGAATACCTGAAATTTGTCGCCTTCACGCCTGCCGTAATAAACGCTCTCGAATTTGTGCGTCTTCATAAACTTTCCCGTGGACATGATATTCAAAGACGGTCTGAACTCTGTCAGCTCGCCGTCAAGCTTTCTTGCCACACGCTTCGGAGTCAGCGTAGTTTCAAATTCGTACTTTCGGGGAATGATAAGCAGCATTATTCTCCGTCCTTTGTCTCGTACTCCTCAGGCACGAAGATTTTGTCGTTCATCTTTATTTCGCCGCCCTGAGTCGCATCTACATACATACCGTAAACTGCGTTGCAGTTTGTGCATCTGAACTGGTGGAAGATCTTTCTGGTGTAGAACCTGTTTTGCTCGTCGATGACTGTATCAAGCGGACAGGTAGCATAAACAAGCTCCAGATCGCCTTTGTTGACCATTGCCTGGAACGTCTCCAGACAAAGTATATAATCACCGGGATTAGTTATCTGCACCAGAGGTATCATTTCGCACTGCTCACATCTTTTTCCCATTTTACTCACCCTTTCCTATAAGATCGCCGACCTCGTCTTCAAGGCCTGAGAACATCTGATCTATCATTGCCTGAGAAAACTGTTCAACAAGCTGTTCTCCCAGTGAGATGTCAGTCTGTTCGCCCGTCTGCATATTCTTCAGCTTGCCAAAGCCCGAATCGATCTCGTTGTCTCCAAGCACGATAACGAACTTAGTGCCTATCTTGTCTGCATATTTCATCTGAGGTTTGAGTCCTCTTTCAACAAGATCATACTCAACAAAGAAACCTTCCTCACGCAGAGCGCTTACCATTGACAGCGCCTTTCTTGCAGCGCTTTCGCCCATTGTAGCGATGTACAGATCACAGGTCTTGTCCTGCATAAAATCGCACTCCTGCTTCTGCATAACAAGCAGAAGTCTTTCAAGACCCATTCCGAAGCCAAGCGCAGGCGTTTTAGCACCGCCAAGCTCTTCAATAAGACCGTCGTAGCGTCCGCCGCCGCAGACTGTTCCCTGAGCGCCTATCTCAGTAGTGATGAACTCAAACACCGTTCTTGTGTAGTAGTCAAGACCTCTTACGATCCTCGGATTTACGTTGAAAGCAATGTTCATGTCTCCAAGGTACTCCTTGAGCTTTTCAAAGTGCGCCTTGCAGTCATCACACAGATAGTCAAGTATCACAGGTGCGTCCTTTGCGATAGCCTGATCTTCCGCTGACTTGCAGTCGAGTATCCTCATCGGGTTCTTGTCAAGTCTGTCCTGACAAGTGCGGCAAAGCTCGTCCTTGTGCGGCTCAAAATAATCACGCAGCGCCTGTCTATACTTTTCTCTGCATTCAGGGCAGCCGATAGAGTTGATGTTCAGCTCTATATTTTGCAGGCCAACTCTGTCCAGCACGCTCTTTGCAAGCGCAATTACTTCTGCATCAGCTCTCGGGCTTGCGCTTCCGACCATTTCGCAGCCGAACTGGTGGAACTCACGCAGTCTTCCTGCCTGAACGTTCTCGTGTCTGAAACAGGAGAGTATATAGTATACTTTCTGAGGGAATCCCTCGTTCATAACGCCGTTTTCGAGCATAGCTCTCATAACACCTGCTGTTCCCTCAGGGCGCAGAGTGAATTTTGAATCGCCTGCCGCTGAAACGGTGTACATCTCTTTCTGAACTACGTCTGTCGTTTCACCTACCGAGCGCACGAACAGCCCCGTATCCTCAAAAGTCGGTATGCGTATCTCCTTGAAGCCGTACTGCTGAGCCGTCTCGGAGACTATCTTCTCCACCGTGTGCCACATATACGACTTGCTCGGTACAACGTCCGCCGTTCCCTTTGGTTTCTTTGCTAATAAAGCCATTTTATTCACCTTTCCTTACATATCATTGTGAAACAACTACTATATAATAACCTATTTTTCTGCATTAGTCAACAGATAATTGATAAACAAAAAACACGGCTATCCCACAAGGGACGACCGTGTCGTGATACCACCCTAATTGCAAAAAGCCTTGAATACGCTTCCTGCCGCTCATCTTGTCTTTAACGCAGACGATACGCACACCCTTTTTATCAAGTGTGATGCTCCGAGGTGTCCTTCACCCATGACCTGCGCAGGCTCTTTCACCGTTCAGCCCTCGCTATGCCGCATTTCCGGGGTTACTCTCCTCATCAGCGCATATAGAACTATTAAAATCTTGTTGACGGATTGACGATGTCTCTCCAGTCAAGGTCTCCTCTTTCGAGGGAGTGTATCAGTGCTTCCGCAGTAGCAAGGTTAGTAGCTACGGGAATATCATGAACATCGCAAAGTCTGAGCAGATTAGCTTCGCTCGGCTCGTGCGGCTTTGCTGAGATCGGATCTCTGAAAAACAGCAGGAGGTCTATCTCGTTGCAGGAGATCCTTGCGGCTATCTGCTGATCGCCGCCCTGAGAGCCGCTGAGATAACACTGAATGGATAATCCCGTTGCCTCAGAGACCTGCTTGCCGGTAGTTCCCGTCGCACACAGGCGATGTTTGCTGAGTATGCCGCAATATGCAATGCAGAACTGCACCATAAGTTCTTTCTTTGAATCATGTGCTATAAGTGCTATGTTCAACTTGAGCCCTCCGTTCCTTTGTATTTCCCCTTTTGTATTATTCAGTCTGTGCCGTTACATTTTTATTGAAAGCGGAATGTGTTCACCCTTTATCCTTCGTGAGATAGCCGAGAATGCAAGGAATCCCATCGAGCTTGACGAAAGCGGCACGCCCTTGCCCGTAGCAAGTGGGATAGCCGAATCCTCAGGGATAACTCCGAGCAGCTGAACGCCAACGGTATCAATGATAGCATCGAGGTCGTCCATATCCTCAAATTCAAATATTCTCTTATTAGCCTTGTTTATAACAAGTCTCTGCTTCTGGTTTCCTCTCTTGTAGAACTCATCGCTCATCATCTGAGCATCTCTTACGCAGACAGGATCAGGAGTAGTAACGATAAGGATAAGGTCGGAATTGGTAACAATATCAAATACCGAGCCATTTATACCTGCTGATGTATCTATCAGGATATACTCAAAGTATTTTCTCATTTCCTGTGTGATCCTCTCGATGTCCTCAGCCTTGAGCTGAACGAACGGATCGGAAGGTGCGCAAAGCACGCTGAGGTTTGAAGCGAGCCTTACAGTAGTGGTAGCTTTGTTGACATCACAAGTGCCTTCCAGAACATCGCCCAGATCGTATGTAATGTTACCCTGCATACCCAGCATGATATCCATACATCTCAGACCGAAGTCAAGCTCTATGATAAGAGTTCTGTTGCCCTGTTTTGCAAGAGCATACCCAAGACATGCACTAATAGATGATTTACCTGTGCCGCCCTTTCCTGAAGTAACTGCTATAATTTTTGACATTGACCCATTACTCCTTTCAAATGCAGATCTTCTGATAAAGATCTCAGGCAATTGCATTATATAGAACCCTGCGGTATGTACTTCAAAGTGCAGCACGGCTGTACTATCTTTCCAAAGAGAACGCAGAGTACAACAATTTAGTGTTACCTACATTATATTTTACCACATATTTTGAAATTGTCAAAGCAAAATTCAATAAAAAGATTAAAATCGTTAATTGCAATCAATTTAACATTTATCTTTTAGTGAATATGCACAACGCTTATCAAACATATTTCAACATTGGAGCTTATTCTCCGCACAGCAAGGCAGGCGTGTTAACTTTTTGTTAACAAAAATGCGTCTGCATTGATGTCATTTTTGTAATAATCCTTGCATCAGGACATATATATGTACAAACCTGACAAGAACGGAGGAGTCAATAAATGTTCATCAAGACCATAAAAGTTAAAAGACCAAACCTGCTTGCTGCAGCGCTTCTCGTGGTTATCGTCTGCCTGCTTGCAGTGGTGGCGTTCACAGCCTTTAAATTCGCACACCCGACACGCTACAAAATGGAAAACGAGCAACAGCGGCAGGAATTTCTCAAAGATATGGGCTGGGAGGTATCTCCTGAATTCGACGAGTGCAAGCAGATACTTATCCCCGAGGAGTTCAACGAGGTCTATACCAGCTACAACGATCTTCAGAAGCAGCAGGGCTTTGACCTGAGCGATCATAAAGGGAAAAGCTGCGATATTTATACTTATAAGGTGAAAAACTACAAAGACCATGAGGATACCGACGATGTGGTATGCCATCTTATGATATGTGATAATGTGCTTGTCGGCGGAGATGTCTGCTCAACAGAGCTTGACGGCTTTATGCAAGGGCTTAAAAACACCGCTGACGATTGACAACGAGCCCGCAGATGCGATATAATAGTATAAATAAGTATCTGCGGGCGGTGAAGATGGTGGACGCATATGAGTATTATCTGAAAGGTTCAGAGGAATATGATAAAGAGCATTATGCAGAGGCGATAAGCTGTTTTGAGCGCTCAAATGAGATCGAAGAACATTTCAAAAGCTATGAGAGACTTTACAGCTGCCTGATGCATCTGGGTGATACACAGAAAGCCTTTGCCTGTATTGAAAGGGCATATCAACTGAACCCGAGAAACGACAAAACGGCTTTTGAATATGCCCGAATGCTTGCCGGATCGGGAGACAGTATATCGGCGCAGGAAGTGCTGGCTGGTATCATTCAAAGGGATCCTTCCTACAAGAAGGCAGCTGCTCTTGCTGATTCTTTGAGGCAAAAAGCGGATAACGAACTGCTGGATAAATAACAAAGGAGAAAAATATGAAAGTATATGCACCAGATTTCTTCAGGGATTTCCGCTGCATCGGCTCAGACTGCAAGGACAACTGCTGCCGCATGGGCTGGGACATCGAGATAGACGACGATACCTACAACTATTATAAGTCCCTGGATAGTGGTATGTGCAGGCATATATCCGATGAAGACGGCGAACACTACATAATGCAGCAAAACGGGCAGTGTCCTTTTCTGAACGAAAACGGGCTTTGCTCTGTTTTGCTTGAATACGGCGAGGAGCATATCTCCGAGATCTGCACCGAGCATCCGAGATTCTATCATTGGTTCGGCGGATATAAAGAAGCAGGAACAGGGCTTTGCTGCGAGGAATCTGCAAGACTGTGGCTCTCAAACGGTGGAAAGATTAGTTTTACCGACTGGGAAACGGACGAACCCGACGACGACCTTGAATTTGACCCAGAAGCGCTCGCTGCCGTGATAAAAGCAAGAAATGTCATTATCGACCTTTTGCAAAGCAGCGAGTTCAGCCTTTCGCAGAAGCTCAGACTCCTGCTCATCTTCGGGCTGAATACTCAGGACATCGCAGAGATCGGCACAGCACAGGGCTTTTCTGAGCTTGCTGAGGCGTTCTCGGATATGGATAACGTAAAAGACCTGCTTTCACAGCTTGAAAGCGAAAGCTCTCTGCAGGACAAGCTCGATGCCTGCCGCCAGGTGCTTTGCTGCTTTGAGAGCCTTGAATATATGAAAGAGGCGTTCCCTAAGGCACTGGGCGAGATAAAAAATGACCTTGAAGATATAATTAGCAGCGCAGATGCCTTCGATAAAGCCTTTCCCGAAGCGCAGAACGGACTGCTTTCAGTCGCCGTGTATAACGTGTACAGATACTTTATCGAGTGCGCAGAAGGAGCAGAGTGCCTGCCGTTTGCGGTAACAAGCATTCTCAACGTCTGGTTTGTAAGGCTGTGGTGCATCTCTCTCTGGCTCGGCGGAAAATTCAGCCTTGAAACTCAGATAAATGCCGTCAAGGAGTATTCCAAGGAGGTCGAGTATTCCGATAATACCGCAGAGCTGTGGGAGCGTGCCTATACCGACAGCGCCCTTTGCGCAGAAAATATCAAAGCGATTGCGGAGGTGTAGAAATGGGACTTATCAAAAAGAAAGCTCTGCCCATACCTGAAGACTGCAAAGGGCTTGAAATAAAAGTCCAGTCAAGCACCTGTACGGGTGAAAGGGTCATCGGCTTTTATGACCGCAAAACTCACGAATTGAAGTACAGTGAACTTGTCCAGAGCGATGACGACATCAGAAACTATTATAAAAAATACGGCATCAGATACGATCAATAAGAGCGTATCCATCGGCAGAGCCATTACAATATGTCTGCCGGATAATTGAGGATATTCTCTTGTGAGGGCTTTCTCCAATTCTCTTTTCTGAACTCTTACATATTTTTAGCGGTCAGGAGTAAATCTCCTGACCGCTAAAAATCTATAAAAGGTTTCTGAAAGGGGCTTGGGGGAAACTCTTCTCGAAAAGAGTTTCCCCCAATTATTCAGCAGACATATCGTAGTGTCCCTGCTTATGAATAAACTCTGCATCACCTCGCATACTATATTGTGAGGTGATTATTTTATGGAATCTGTAATCAAGCGATTCAGCATCAAGAGATTTATCAACGAACTGAAAGTCAAGCCGTTCATCATCGCTCTTGCGATACCTTTTGGTGTGCAGCTGCTGAGCTACTTTGTCACAAAAGGCTCGATGGACTTTTACGGCGAGATAAATAAGCCGCCGCTTGCTCCTCCCGGCTGGCTTTTCCCTGTTGTGTGGACGGTGCTTTACGCACTCATGGGCATTTCAAGCTATATCATATGGGACGAGAAGTCTGAATATACAAAAGAAGCACTCACTATCTACGGTATCCAGCTTGCATTCAATTTCTGCTGGAGCATCTTCTTTTTCGTGATGCAGAGCTTCCTCTTGTCGTTCATATGGCTGTGCGGTCTTTTTATCCTTATCTTTATCATGATAGCAGCTTTCAGAAAGATAAACCCCTTTGCCGCATATCTGCAAGTGCCGTATGCCCTTTGGGTCATCTTCGCAGGCTACCTCAACGCAGGCATTTTCATGCTCAACAGATAAATCAGAATTTACCGCAGCAAACCTGTTGGGCAGCTGGGGGAAACCCTTTTGGAGAAGGGTTCTCCCCCAGACCCCCTTCCTAAACCTTTTAATGATTTTTCAGTAATGGGGCGCAAGACCCCATTACTGAAAAATATTAGAGAGTTCAGAAAAGAGAATTTGAGAGAAAACTTTTTTCCAAGAGAATATCCTCGGTTGCTCGACAGATACACTGCTATAAGTTTTGACTATTTATTAGATTTGCACCCGAAGGGGTAAAGCGTTCGCTTGCGAACGGTTTGGGGCATGATCGGAAAGCCCCCAATCAAGCGGAGCTTTGCTCCGCTAAATTCTGATTTATATTATTCTTTCTCTTCCAAAAGCTTGGTGTACAGCTCTCCTTTTGAGAACCCCGTTGCCTTGGCTATCTCCTTGCAGGCGTCAGCGCCTCGCATACCCTTTTCCACAAGCGCCTTGACCTGCAAAAGTGCCTCGTCTATCGTCTCCGCCTTGGAAAGCTCCGACTCCTTTGCACCCTCGATGACCAGTACAAACTCGCCCTTGGGCTTGACAGCCTTGTACATCTCCACCGCCTGCGAAAGCGTCGTGCGGATAACTTCCTCGTGCAGCTTGGTCAGCTCACGGCAAAGCGAAATTTTCCTGTCCCCGAAAAATTTCAGCATATCTTCAAGCGTATTCAGAAGCTTGTGCGGCGCTTCATAAAATATCAGCGTGTGCGTCGAGTTCTTCACCGCCGCAAGATGCTCCTGCCGCTGCTTTTTCGTCACCGACAAAAAACCTTCAAACTGAAAATTCTTCGTGTCAAGCCCGCTTATCGCAAGCCCCGTAATAACAGCGCTCGGACCCGGCACTACCTCGACTTTTATCCCACGCTCATAGCACATCTTCACCAACAGCTCACCCGGGTCGGAGATGCAGGGCATACCCGCATCAGTGACTATCGCAGCGCTTTCCCCTGCGGCTATCCTGTCGCAGATGCTCTCGCCGACTTGTGCGGCGTTATGCTCGTGATAGCTCACCAGCGGCGTTTTTATCTCAAAATAGTTCAGCAGCTTTGCGCTCACTCTCGTGTCCTCGGCGCAGATAAAATCCACCTTTTCAAGTGTCTCGACTGCCCTGTATGTCATATCTCCAAGGTTGCCTATCGGCGTACCTACTACAAATAAACTTCCCATTTTCTCTATCCTTCTGCCGTATCCTCACCGATAAAGTAAGTCTCGTTCCAGCGCACATCGCCCTGCGAAAGCTTCTCCATAAACTCTCCCAGTGAACACTGTGCGTGCGAAACGTCTTCTGACTTGTCCTGTATCCGAAGCAATACAGCTATCTTTTTCTGCGGCGACCTTTCAATGTAAAACCGCAGTATCCTTTCAACCGTGTCTTTCCATTCCGGCTGGGCAATCACCCACGTGCTGCCTTTCGGCGCAATATCAAAAAATGACTGCTCCAGAAAAATATCATCTGTCAGCCATACGAAATACCACATTCCCGTAAGCCTGTCCGCCGTTTTGAAGTTGTACCAGTCGTCGTACATCGCTTCCGATTTTTCCGTCCTCTTGTGACTTTCAAAGCGCACGCTTTTCAGCCCCTTTGGAAATCTCCTTTTTTCCTGCCCGATGCAGATTATCCCGAAATCAATAAGAATCATTTTATCTCCGATACATTATCACGCAACTGCCGTCTTCGTCAAAAGTCTCTATCTCGTATCTGAGCGCGCCGTCTCGGTAGATCTCATCGTAAATTTTGCCGAGATTGCTTGTCTTTCCGCTGACAATCACCCAGTCCGTGTCGGGCAACTGAACCACGCAGTCTGCACCGTCAATAGTTCCCTCTTTGAGTCCGATAACATACTCGATAGTCGTTTCTGTCCAGTTATAGCCAAGCCCACGCAGGTTTTCAAGACCGTACCTTGCACTAATCTCGTCCCAGAAAGCGCCGATAGTCTCATACTGCTGCTCGCCGACCGTCGAAAACACTCTGCATATACCCACAAAAACCATAGCTCCGCTCCCTTGGATCAGCGCAAAAATTCCAGTTCCCTGAACAGCGTCTGCAAGGAGACCGACAATTCCTCTGCGACCAAAAAAGATGATTTTCCCGTAGTCTCCGAGATGTTTTCCGATTCTCTCCATATCGTATCACATTCATCGCACATGAAAACGATAGAGTCATCGACCTTCAGCTTTGCCTTGACGATCATTCCCTGATGGTCACAGTATGGACATAACATAAGCATCCTCCTTGATCGAATAAAATATTGATTTTCACCGTCTATCATCAAAAGCCTTTCGGCTTTAATGAACGTTCAGCCGTTACCTTTCATTTTCAAGCGCTTCAATCGCAGTCTGCGTACAAAAAGTATTCGCCGCAGTGCAGGCATCTGAACAGATAGCCCTGCATACTGCCGTTGTTTGTCAGACACTCTTTTATATCCTCAAAATCAAAACCGCATATTTCCTCATCGTAGTTTTTTTCTATCTGCTGTGCTATGCCCATTTCTTCTATCTCGTCCCAGCCGACATAGCCGACAAACTCGCAGAAATCATCACAGTGAGCGTACCAGTATTCCTGCTGCCAGCCGATATAGCTCGGAGTGCGGTGTACAAGCTCATCAAGCTTTGCTTCGTCGCTCACCTCGCCCACGCTGCACGCGTCAACAAACTCGCCGTCAAACTTCTTCGCAGCTTTTCCGCTTGCGATGCACTCAGGGCAGATATGCTCCACACCGTCTGCCGCTGTATAAAACGGCTGTTTATACCAGGTGTCCGTCTGCTTTCCGCAGCAGTCACAGGTATGCGCCTCGCCCTGCGAAAAGGCTCCCGTCTTCAACGGGTCGGGGTGATATTTAAAGGTCGGTATCATAGCTCTATCCTCTCTCCGTCTATCATGACCATTTCGGGTGAACTCATCACTTCAAACGGGTCGCCTGCAAACAGCACAAGGTCTGCGTCCTTGCCTGCCTCTATGCTGCCGACCCTGTCCGAGATACCTGCTGCCTCGGCGGCGTTTCTCGTCACACTCAGGACAGCATCTTCAAAGCTCAGACCGTTCTTGCGGCAGATACCCACCGACAGCGGCAGATACTCTATCGGCACTTCCGAATGGTCTGTGCATACAGCCACCTTTACGCCGCTTTTTGCAAGCACCGCCGCATTTTCAGGCGAAAGCGATGCCATTTCGGGCTTGCACCTGTCGCAGATCACAGGTCCTATAACCGCCGTGCAATTATCGCCCGCAAGCTCGTCAGCGATAAGATACCCGTCGGTGCAGTGAACAAGCACATAGTCAAGCGAAAACTCGTTCGCAATTCGTATCGCCGTGAAAATATCATCTGCCCTGTGGCAATGGAAATGCGCCTTGATGCGCCTGTCCAGCAACGGCAGCAGCGCCTCGCTCTTTATGTCGTACTCGGGCAGGTCGCCGTCCTCGGAAAGCGCTTTGTCAACGTCCTCGCCGTAACGCTTCGCCTTGTACAGCGCCTCACGTATGACCGCTGCGATAGCCATTCTCGTTACAGGAGTCTCATCACGGTCGTTGTAAGTCATCTTCGGGTTCTCACCGAGAGAGAATTTTATCCCGACCTCACCCAGAGACATCTTGTCCACACGCTTTCCTGCGGTCTTTATCGCATATATCTGCCCTGCGACAGCGTTTGCCGACCCGGGCGAGACTACCGCCGCCGTAACTCCTGCCTTGCGGGCAAGCTCAAACGAGCAATCCAGCGGATTTATGCCATCGATGATGCGCAGCTGCGGAGTGCAGGCGTCCACCGATTCGTTGAGGTCTTCACCCTCAAATCCAACTCCGCCCGTAGTCAGCCCAAGATGCGTGTGACAGTCGATAAAACCTGGGAAAAGGCTCTTTCCGTCTGCGTCAATGTCGCCCTCGCAAATGCCGTCAGGCACGCCTTTTCCGACTCTTTTTATCTTTGCATTTTCCACCTCGGCAAAGCCGTTATCAATGACCGTGAATGAATTGTCACAGACGTAAATTTTAGCGTTGTATATCTTCATCGTCTTTGTTTTCCTCTTTTCTTTTTTGTGGCAAAAATTCACTTATCAGCGCCCACGCAAGCGCCCACCACGAGTAATCTGTAAAGCACAAAAGTGCCCACCACTTGTGGTGCGACAGCAGAAAGCCTATAAGTATCAGCAGTCCGCCGAAAAGCGGTATCCCCGAAACAAAGTGGTCGCGCTTGCGGCTTTGCAGCAGGTTGACAAAATTCAGCACCGAAAATAAAAGCCCTATAAGTGCAACGATCAACGTGGGATTTTTTATAAAAAAATCACCCATATCACTAAAAAACCTCATCACAAAAGTATTTAAATGATAAATCAGAATTTAGCGGAGCAAAGCTCCGCTTGATTGGGGGCTTTCCGATCGCCCCCATACCCCTTCGGGTGCAAATCTAATAAATAGTCAAAACTTATAGCAGTGTATCTGTCGAGCAACCGAGGATATTCTCTTGGAAAAAAGTTTTCTCTCAAATTCTCTTTTCTGAACTCTCTAATATTTTTCAGTAATGGGGTCTTGCGCCCCATTACTGAAAAATCATTAAAAGGTTTAGGAAGGGGGTCTGGGGGAGAACCCTTCTCCAAAAGGGTTTCCCCCAGCTGCCCAACAGGTTTGCTGCGGTAAATTCTGATTTATCTTATTAGATTACGCCTCGTAGGTGCGCACTCTGAGTTCGATACCTACGCTGTCGGCGATAGCCTGCGACTTCCTTATTTCCTCCTCGCCGATAACGTCAACGACAGTCAGCACTGTCTTTGGAACAAACTGTTTTACCTGCTTTGCAAACGAAAGCATCTCCTCAAAGCAGTTCACGCCCTTGAATGACGGACGTGTGACTTTATCGTAGGCTTCTGCGTCCGAAGCGTTGAGGCTGATCGAAACGGTGTCGATGATGCCTTCAAATTCGGGCGCGATATTACGCTTGTTTACGAGATTTCCCAAGCCGTTGGTGTTTATGCGGACAGGTGTTTTGCTGACACTTCTGATGTAGGCGGCAGCAGTTTTGAGTATCTCAAACTCGCAGGTAGGTTCGCCGTAGCCGCAGAAGATAAGCTCCTCGTAGCTATCAAGGTCACGGGTCTTTAAGTTTTCGATGACCTCCTCGGCGGTAGGCTGATGCTCCAGCCACAAAGGATCAGAGCCGTAAGCTCCGTCGCCGTTGTTGCGTATGCAGAACGTGCAGTTGCACGGGCATTTGTTGGTTATGTTGAGATAAAGCTTGTTTCCTATCTCATATGAAATGTTCATTGCCTTTTTCATCACTATCTATCCTTTCAAAGCCAATATTAACAGACTTATTATATCACTACCTGCACGCCCTGTCAATCAGCGTGAAAACCTTATCCCCTGATACGAATCGCGCCTGCCAAGCTCCTTGTCTATCTCGTTCATCACACAGAACTTTTTCAGACTCCACAGCGGTGCGATAAGCTCGTCCTTCGCTCCGTCACCCGTCACACGCTGTATTATCAGCTCTTTCGGAAGCAGCTCTATCTGGTCACAGACGATGTCCACATACTCCTGCATTTCAAGCGTCTGGAACTCGCCTCGCTCGTACATCTTTGCAAGCTCAGTGTTTTTCAGCACGTGCAGAAGGTGTATCTTTATACTGTGCAGTTCAAGCTTTGAAAGCTCCCTTGCCGTTTCAAACATCATCTCTCTCGTTTCCCCGGGCAGTCCGTCGATGATATGAACGCACACGTTCACGCCGTTTTTCCGAAGCAGCTCATACCCTTTCAGGAAATCCGCAAAGGTATGGCAGCGGTTCATCGCAAGGGCAGTCTTGTCGTGTACCGTCTGCAAGCCAAGCTCAACGGTCAGATAAGTTCTTTGTGCAAGTTTGCCCAGCAGCGCCGCTTTTTGCTCATCAATGCAGTCTGCTCTTGTTGCGATGCTCAGACCTGCACAGTTTTCGACCGAAATCGCAGTTTCATACATCTCACGAAGTCTCTCCACAGGTGCGTAGGTGTTCGAGCCTGCCTGAAAATACGGGATATAAAGCCCGTCCGCCCACTTTTCGTTCATCTTCTTTTTTACGCTTTCAAACTGCGTCCTGATGTCGTCGCATGGATCGCCCGCAAACTCTCCGCTGAGGTATGCCGAGCAGAATTTGCAGCCGCCTGTTCCCTTTGTGCCGTCACGGTTGGGGCAGCCAAGATCAACGTTCAGCGGTATCTTCATCACCTTGCGCCCGAAACGCCTGCGCAGATAATAGTTATATGTGTGATAACGCTTGTTATCATCTGAAAATTCAAACGGATTGTCTGCGATAGTGTTCATTTTGCCTCTCCCAATAGTTTCTGTTTTGTAAATTCAAAATTAAAAAATCTTGCGCAATATTGTGATTAAAAAATTGTTCTGTACAAATATCTAAATAAACCTGCTGTTCTCCGTAATCAATTTTAACATATTCCACAAAAAATCGCAAGCTATTTTATTTACTAATTCTAAAATTTTAAAAAATTGCTTCAAAAAGCTTTTCAAACCGAATTTGATGTGATATAATTACTATGTAGCTATGTGAATAATAAAAGAAGAATTATAGGGCTGTAATGAAAGGAGTTGACAGTTATGTCATCAATTCTTGTAACCGGAGCCAGCGGCATGATAGGCAAGATAGTCGTAGCCAGCCTGCTGAGCAAGAAACATAAAGTATTCGGTACGGACAGTAAGCCGAGTGATCTTATTGGGGTCGACCCGAACTTTGAGTTCACACAGACGGAGATCACCAACAAAGCTGCTATCACTCAGCTTCTGGAGAGCAACAGGATAGAATTCCTTGTTCATCTTGCAAATACCGCTGATAATGATTTCGACGCTTTCATTTCGGATACGGAGATGAAAAGGAGCAAGCTGACGGATAAGTTCCTGTATGATGCTGCCGTAAAGGTTGGATGCAAGAGCATCACTATCCTGTCAACCACACAGGTATACGGTATCCAGAAGGGCAGAGATCCTATCAGGGAGACTTGTCCTGAAAAGGGCGTGTCCAACTATACGAACATGAAGCTCGACAGCGAGAAGGCTCTTATGAAGGCGACCAAGAAATCAAGCACTATCCCTGTTATTGCAAGACTTGCGCCTATATATACCGCTGAGTTCACTCAGAATCTGCACCAGAGAGTTTTTGATGCAAAGGAGAACGTTGCGTACATCTACAAAGAGGGAGAATACGGATTCTCTTTCTGCAATCTGTATAATCTCGTTGATTTCATCAACGGTATCATCAATATCCCAAGCGGAAGATACGAAGGCGTTTACAACATCGCTGACACGAGAATGATAACCGCTGCGGAGATCGTTGAGTATGAAAAGAAAAAGTACCGCATCGGTGCTGTTATCCAGAAGAACCCCAACATCGTGCTTTCTGTCAACAAAGGACAGATGAGGACGGATTACAGATATTTCGACCCGACGTTCACATTCTACAACTGGAACATCGACAACACCAAGGCACGAAGGATCTCGACATTCCGCTGGAATCTTTCAAACACAAAGTAATATCAAAGACCTCTGCGCTTGCGGAGGTCTTTTTTCACAAAAGCTTTTCACGGAGGCTCTTTGTGAGTTCTTTTTGAATTTGTGTTATTGAATTTGCCCATAATCGAAGATTATGCTCGCTTGTCTTCGTATAAAAAGCAGAAAATATGCAGGATTTACAGTTTTGACTTGCAAAATTCATAGTTATAAGGTACAATGTATTATCGGAAGAAATTATAATGGAGGTTCACGCAATGGAATTAGCTAAGATGTCAAGAGCTGAGCTTGAGGCTTTCAGGAGCGAAGCGCAGGCAAAGTATGACGAGTTCAAGGCAAAAGGGCTTGCACTGAATATGGCAAGGGGAAAGCCTTCCGCAGAGCAGCTCGATCTTACCGAGGGTCTGCTGACGACAGTAGTAAAAAATGAAGACTGCTTTGCACAAGACGGAACTGACTGCCGAAACTACGGCGGAGTTGACGGTCTGCCCGAAGCAAAGGCGCTGTTTGCACCAATGCTCAATGTTACAGGCGAGCAGCTTATACTCGGCGGCTCTTCAAGTCTTAACATGATGTATGATACTATCGCTAAGTTCCTGCTTTTCGGCGTAAGCGCTGAGGCAAAGCCGTGGAAGGATCAGGGTAAGCTCAAATGGCTGTGCCCGTGTCCGGGATACGACAGACATTTCCTCGTTACCGAAAAGTTTGGATTTGAAATGATAAATATTCCGATGAACGCCGACGGTCCTGATATGGACATGATAGAAAAACTCGCTTCTGAGGACGAGAGCATCAAGGGCGTATGGTGCGTTCCGATGTACGGAAACCCGACAGGCATCACCTTCTCCGATGAGGTCGTTAAGCGCTTTGCAAACATGAAAACAAAGGCTGACGATTTCCGCATCTTCTGGGACAACGCTTACTGCGTTCATCATCTGAATGATGACCACGATGTGTTGCTCGACCTGCTTGCAGAGTGCGAAAAGGCAGGAAACCCCGACAGAGCTATCGAGTTCGCTTCAACTTCAAAGATCACATATGCAGGCGCAGGCGTTGCTGCAATGGCTTCAAGCAAGGCTAACATCGACTATATCAAGTCACTTATGACAGTTCAGACGATAGGTCCAGACAAGATAAATCATCTTCGTCACGTTAAGTTCTTCAAGAACTTTGAAGGCTTGAAAGAGCATATGAAAAAACATCAGGCTCTGCTTGCTCCACGCTTCAAGGCTGTGCTTGACGGTCTTGAAAAAGAGGTCGCTCCTTACGGAATAGGCAGCTGGACAAAGCCAAACGGAGGTTATTTCATCAGCTTTGATTCGATCGACGGCTGTGCAAAGCGCATAGTTGAGCTTTGCAAGGATGCCGGCGTTGTTCTGACGGGAGCAGGCGCAACCTTCCCTTACAAGAAAGACCCAAGAGACAGAAATATCCGTATTGCTCCGTCTTATCCGCCTGTTGATGAGCTGAAGCTCGCTGTGGAGATATTCACAACAGCAGTAAAGCTTGCAAGTGCAGAAAAACTCCTCAATTCATGATCATAAAATAGCAAACGAAAAACCCGACCTGTTACGGTCGGGTTTTTTATGTCCTGAAAGCCTTTAATATGTGTTTGTAAATCAGAATTTACCGCAGCAAACCTGTTGGGCAGCTGGGGGAAACCCTTTTGG
>CAMZIK010000006.1 GCA_947307175.1 uncultured Clostridia bacterium | reverse complement strand
TCAATTTATTAGATGTGATCCCGAAGGGGTTTGGGGGCGATCGGAAAGCCCCCAATCAAGCGGAGCTTCGCTCCGCTAAATTCTGATTTATTCTTTTGATTCTATCAGAAGTTTGAACCGTTCCAGCCCCAGTTCGATGTTTCAAAATACTTGACATAGATACGGTCGGGTGAGATTCCCAGCTCGCTATTGAGTATATCGGTAACTTTGGCTGTAAGGTTACTGTATGCGCTGGCTGAGGCGCCGCCATAGACGCTTACCTCTACCATTGCTGCAGGATCGTCACTTCCTTTGAACCAGAGGTCATACTCGGCTTCCATTCCGACCATGAGCCAGCCTTCAGACTTTCCAGGGATCGCTGTGATAGCTTTTCCGAGAGCTGATTTGATGCTCTCCTTTTTTTCCTGCGGTGCAGGTACGTTTGTTTTGACATTGATAAATGGCATTGTTTTTCCTCCTTAAACTTTTCAGCCTTTAAGATAGCTGAGTATTTCTGCTGCATTGGTATCGGGTTTGACCTTTGGCATCACCTTTTCGATATTGCCGTTTTCGTCGATAATGAACGTTGTTCTGACTACGCCCATTGAGACTTTTCCGTAGTTCTTTTTCTCCTGCCAGACGCCGTAGGCTTCTATTGCTTTTCTTTCGGTATCTGAAAGCAAAACAAAAGGCAGAGAATACTTTTCTGCAAATTTTACGTGCGAGGCTATGCTGTCCTTGCTGACGCCGATGACCTGAACATCAAGCTTTTTGAAGTCATTATATGCTGCGGCAAAGGCGCACGCCTGTCTTGAACAGCCCGGAGTATTATCCCTGGGGTAAAAATAGAGAACGACTTTTTTGCCTTTAAGATCGCTCAGCGACACTTCCCTTCCGTCCTTATCAGGCAGGGTGAAATCGGGAGCTTTGTTTCCTGCTTCGAGCATTGTTTTTCCTCCTTTATGATTATTTTGTACAGATACATTATATCATATTTCTGCTTATGTTGCAATACGAGGAAAAAGATTTTTGTCAAGGCGTTGAAAAACGGTAAAAAATATGCTATAATCGTTTTAAGAATACTCGGTATATGTGGAGGGATAAAGCTATGTCAAAGACTATTCTTATCATAGAGGACGACAACGAGATAAACTCTATGCTTCGCACGCTTTTGCGGACAAACGGTTTCCAGACCGTTTCCGCCTTTTCGGGCACGGAAGGTGTGCTTGTACACGGTGACAGCATCGATCTGATACTGCTGGATCTTATGCTTCCGGGGCGCAGCGGAGATGAGATAATAGGCGAACTGAAAAAGAAAAAGAACGTCCCTATCATAGTTATGAGCGCTATACATGACACCTCGAAAAAAGTCGATCTGTTCTCGCTGGGAGCTGACGACTACATCACAAAGCCGTTTGACAACGATGAGCTTATTGCAAGAATAACGGTAAGGCTGAGGACTTCGTCGGGCGATGCTGCAAAGCCTGCTTCGAGGGTGCTGACATACAAGAAGATAACGCTTGACCCTGATAATTTCCACGCTTCATGCAACGAGACAGCTCTGGATCTTTCAAAGCATGAATTCCTGCTGCTGGAGCTGCTGGTCAAGAACCACAACAGGACCTGCACGAAGAGCATGATCTACGACACGGTATGGGACTATGAGAACTCGGCGGACGACAACACGCTCAACGTTCACATAAGCAAGCTGCGCAAAAAGCTCAAGGAATGCGACCCTGATACTGAGTACATCGAGACTGTATGGGGCATCGGATACAGGCTGAAAAAATAATTTAAGCAAAAATTAAGACTTGTTTTAAGTGTTATTTCAGATATTTCTGATATTATCTGAAATAAGGAAACGAACAAGGGAGAAGACTATATGCACGAAACTATTCTTACTGCTAATAATCTTACAAAAAAATATAACGGCATGACTGCGCTGGACAACGTCAACATCACAGTATACAAGGGTGATATTTTCGGGCTTATCGGCAGAAATGGCGCAGGAAAGACCACGCTTCTGAAGATACTTTCGGGGCTTTCTTCCAGCACGAGCGGAGAATACTCGGTCTTTTCAAAGACGGGTGATGACCTTCGCAAGCAGAGACGGCGGATAGGCTGCCTTATTGAAGAACCTGCGTTTTTCAGGAACATGACTGCAAAGCAGAACCTCAGATACTACTGCATACAAAAAGGTATCACGGATCTGTCTCAGATAGACAGAGTGCTTGAGACTATTGCGCTGACGGACACGGGCAAAAAGAAATTCAAGGAGTTCTCGATGGGTATGAAGCAGAGGCTGGGAATTGCTTTTGCGATGCTGGACAATCCTGACCTGGTAATACTCGATGAGCCGATCAACGGCATTGACCCTATCGCTGTGAGCGAGCTGAGAGACACTTTCTTCAGGCTCAACCGTGAAAAAGAAGTCACGCTGATGATCTCAAGCCATATCCTTTCGGAGCTTTACGCTATTGCGAACAGATTCCTGATAATAGACAAAGGCAAGGTCATAAAGGATATTACAAAAGATGAGCTTGATGCAGAGTGCAGCCTTTGCACTGTCCTTCGCACAGACGATGTGAACAGGGCGGTAACGCTGCTGGAAGATAAGCTTGGCATCACGGAATATCAGGTTTCGGACAGAGAAGAAGTCAAGATCACTCAGACAGGGATAGATCCTATTCGTATAACCAAAACGCTGGTAGAGAACGGCGTTGGTGTGGGTGCGATATTTGAATCGGGACTGAGCCTTGAGGACTACTTCAAGAAGCTTATAAGTTCTAATTAAGGAGGTATGGATCATGCTAAACATGGCAAAGGCTGATCTGTACCGTCTGGTCAGATCAAAGGGAACGTATATCTGTCTTGCGGTAATGTTTGTTTTATATGCAAGTGCTATCTTCACGGACAGCTTTGCAGTCATAAGCGCAGGATATGACCCGTCAAGGTATTTCGACGAGACATTCAAGACAGACATGAGAATGATAGGCTGCAACGCAAACTACTATTTTCTGATGATCTTCCCTGTGTCGATCATACTGCTTACAGATTTCAGCAACGGGACAATAAAAAACACGCTTTCATCGGTAACGACAAAGACAAAATATTATGTATTCAAGTTTATTGCCGTACAGATCGTCAGCATATTTTATTTCTTCCTGGGAAATACGGCTTATTATCTGGTGCGCAGACTGGTTTACGGCTCAGACAAGGCAACACCTGCCGCAGAGGTGTTTTCGGTACTCTTATGGCAGCTGCCGACTTTCATTGCGGTCATTTCGGTATTCGTGCTGATGGCTTTCCTGATAAGGAAGCCTGCGATATTCAACACGATCATAATACTTGTTCCGTCTGTCTGCACGATAACTATCGGTATTTTCCTGGAGATAAAAAAGACAAGAGGCTTTGCGGAAAGATACCTTGTGAACTATGATTTCACAAACCTTTATCAGTACATCGCAGCTTCACGCAGCACGAGTTTTCATCTTATGGTCGCTCTGATAAGTATTATTATCGCTGCTGCTGCATTCATAGCAGGAATAAAGCTTTTCAACTGCACGGAAACTATAAAAGAATGACCTGAACTTAGGGGGAGAAAATGAAAGCATTAAAAAGGACGCATCTTATTATACTCGCATTATGTCTTGTGCCGCTTGCGATAGGGCTGGTATGGTTCATCATCAGATACGACAGCCTGCCCGACAAAATGGGTATTCATTTCGGGCCGAACGAAACATTCACGGAAAGCATTTTCGACGTTATCGACAACAAGATATTCGGGATATATCCGTTCGTTGCGGGATTTGGTCTTATCGGGCTATTGAGCTTATGCGGCATATTTGTAAGGCGTGTCAAGCCGAGCAAAAAGGTCACAGAAAAAGGCCACAGCGTTATGCAGCAGTTTGTGCTGTTCGTCATTGATGCCCAGAACATCATTATTTCGATATACTTTACGGTGTGGACTTACTGTATCATTACCCAAAGACCCAAGGCGATGAAAATATGGGGTACGCCGCTGGCGCTTATATGGCTGCCGCTGCTGCTTCTGTTCCCGATAGGCGTTATAGTCCTGCGGATAGTTTTCAGCAGGAAAAGGGCTGAGGAAAAAATCATTTTAAGGGAGTGAGTGCATATGCTTATTGCAGTGATACTGCTTGGTGTACTGTCCTTTATTCTAATTATCATTCTGATACAGGTCAAGATCGGCAGCATGAACACTGTCGAACAGATACAGAGGATAAAGGAAGAGGACACGAACAATCTTGTAAACCAGGAGTTAGGGCTTGCAGACAGTGCGCTTATAAACGAGATAAACTCGCTGCTGAAGATGATACGTGATGAACGGATAATCTACAACCGCAAAAGCCACGACCTTGAACAGATGATGACAAACATCTCTCACGATCTTCGCACGCCTCTGACGTCTGCGCTTGGATATGTAAGGCTTGCTCAGTATGAAAACACGGACGAGGCTGAACGTGCGAGAGAGCTTGAGACGACGGAGAGAAAGCTTTGCAGGCTTGAAGAGCTTATTGAGCAGTTCTTTGAGTTCTACAAGGTCATTTCCGAAGGCAAACAGCCTGAGCTTTCACAGCTAAATCTTATCGGCGTTATCGAGGAGTCGGTATCGCACTACTACGACGACTACAACGACAGAGGCAGGCGCATTGAGCTTAACTGCGACAAATCTAACGTGCCTATCCTTTCAAACAAGGATATGCTGATGCGTGTGTTTGACAACCTGACAAACAACGCTATGAAGCACGGCAGAGAGACGCTTTTTATTGATGTCAATGCGCATGAGAGAATAGTTACGTTCAAGAACAACACGCTCGACAAGAACCTCGACCCGAGCCATGTTTTCGATGAGTTCTACACCACCGACGCTTCTCGCACCGCAGGAAGCACAGGTCTTGGTATGGCTATCGCTAAACAGTTCATCGAGATACTCGGCGGCACGATAAGTGCCACACTCCAGGGCGAAGACTTTATCGTAACAGTCAAGCTCGGAATGTAGCTATGGGAAATCCTTTGGGAGTATTATTGGGGGAAACCCTTTTGGATTGAAGCTAAAAACGGCTGCGCCGTTTTTGAGAGTAACCGTGGTAACGGTTACTCTGTTCCCCTCCGAGAATATCCTTTGGATATTCTCGCAACCGCCCATAAGGGCGGTTAACCCCTTTTCAGAAACCTCTAATTGATTTTCAGCCAATAGGGATATAAAGTCCCTATTGGCTGAAAATTAGTATGAGGACTCGAAGAAAGTCCAAAGGAAACACTTATTCAGAAGAACTATCCTCAATAATGCACCAAGAGGATGCCCAAAGCGACACTCAAAGCTTACCGATAAAACAGAAAGCCGACACTTGCAAAACTGCAAATGCCGGCTCTTGTTATTTCTTTGTAGTATTTTTTCTTGTTGTGGAAGTTTTTCGTGTTGTGGTCTTTTTTGCAGCTGTCTTTTTGGCTGTGGTCTTTTTGCTGCTGCCGAAAAGCCCGCCGAGCGAAGTTTTCTTGGTATCCACATACGAAAGCCCTGTTCCGGGGATACTAACGGTCGTGGTCTCTCTGCCGGTGGTGCTTATAGTTTTGCGCACGCCTTTTGTACCGGCTGAGATGCTTGCGCTCTTGGTGCCGATATTTAGTTTCAGACCGCCTCCGAGATTAATGCTTTTTCTGAATCTGAGTCCCATGACAACAAACTCCTTTCATGGCATTACAGCCTATATCCGATCAAAGAATACCTCTGATTATAGATCAATAATTCTCTGCGTTTACCTCGAAATAGGACTGTGGGTGGGCGCATACGGGGCAGACATCAGGTGCATTTGTTCCGACTACGATATGACCGCAGTTGCGGCACTCCCAAACTTTGACCTCGCTCTTTTTGAAGACTTCCTGCATCTCGACATTTTTTAGCAGCGCACGGTATCTTTCCTCGTGGTGCTTTTCGATAGCAGCTACGCCTCTGAACTTTTCTGCAAGCTCAGGGAAGCCCTCTGCTTCGGCTGTCTTTGCGAAATCCTCATACATATCTGTCCACTCGTAGTTTTCGCCATCGGCAGCTGCTGCAAGGTTCTCGGCGGTCGAGCCTATGCCGCTAAGCTCCTTGAACCACATTTTTGCGTGTTCTTTCTCATTGTCAGCTGTTTTAAGGAAAAGAGCTGCGATCTGCTCATAGCCTTCCTTCTTTGCTTTTGAAGCAAAGTATGTATACTTGTTTCTTGCCTGAGACTCGCCTGCGAAGGCTGCCTGAAGGTTTTTCTCTGTTTGTGTTCCTGAATATTTTGTTTTTACATCTGCCATTTTTTATTCCTCCTTGATATGAGATCAGGCTACTGTGCCTGATATTATTATACCACAAACAGCCCAAATGTCAACAAAAAGCTCCACGCCGCTATTGCGGAATGGAGCTTATGTTTTCAGCCAGTGATAAGTTTGATATAGTCGTCGGAAACTGCGCCAACGCCGCCGAAGACGGTGATGCGAGGCGAGCTTTTTTCTTTGATATAGGCTATCTGCTCATCGGTGAGCTTTGCTGTTTTGAGCTTGCCGTTCACAAGCAGCAGCGGAGCTTTATAATTTCCAGCGAGGACGCCTCCTGCAAGGGCATCAGGGAAATCCATTCCTGTTGCGACACAGAGGTTCTCACCGCTTAAGGTCTTTGCGAACTTTTTGTTTACTGCAACGCAGGTAGCATATCTGTCATTGCCCCAGACTCTCTGTACGGTCTTATTGACGGTAAGACCGAGGGCGCTTGCGACGTTTTTCATCATAGCGTTGCTTATTACGCCGTCGCCGCCGATGATATAAGCGTTCTTTACGCTTCCCTTCACTGATTTCAGATAAGAAGCTGTTGCTTTATCGAGGCTGCCTGTATTTTTGAGATAGATGATAGGAGCATTCTTTATTGCTGCAACAGGGCTTACGGAAAGTGCATCTGCATAGGCGCTGTCGGTAGCAAAGAAGACGGTCTGTGGTGCTTTCTTTGTTTTTGTCTGCAGTGCCTTTGCTGTTTTTGCAGCTGTTTCAAAGCAGGTCTTGCCTTCAATGTAAGTTACATTGAGTTTCAGGGCTTTCAGCTCTGCCTTTGCATTAGCGCCGATAGCGCCGCTTGTGCTGATAACGATGATATTCTTTGCTTTGAGGCGCTTTATTTCTGCTTCGGTCTGAGCTGTGATATGCTTTTCGGTCGAAAGGAGCAGAGGTGCGTTATAAGCGCTTGCGAGCGGAACGGCAACGAGAGCATCGTGATATGTCATGCCTGTTGCTATTATCACGGTATCGGCTTTGGTATACATCTTTGAGGAGATGATAGAAGCCGTTTCATATCTGTTTGCGCCTGCAAGACGGGTCACGGCATTGGATATAGTTCTCGTTGATGTCTTTGAGCAGCGTGAACATTTTCTCTGCTGCACAGAGGTATTGTTTTTGAGGTTAAAGGAAGTTGTTTTCCACGATGACCACTTATGTCCGAGGGCTGCTTTATAGGTATCCTTATAGCTCTTTGAGCAGCGTGAACACTTATGCAGGGTATAGCCCTTTGCGGTACAGGTCGGTTTTACGACGGTTGCTTTATAGTTATGTCCGAGCTTTGCGACTGTTTTTGTCTCGGTCTTCTTGCACACAGAGCAGGTCCTTGTCTTTGTACCTGCTGCTGTACAGGTAGCAGCTTTGGTAGTTTTCCATGATGACCATTTATGACCCAGAGCTGCTTTATAATTATCCTTATAGCTGTATCCGCACTTGCAGGTATGAAGTTTATAGCCCTTTGCGGTGCAGGTCGGAGCAACGGTCTTGGTGGTATAGGTATGGGTATGCTTCTTTATTGGTATTACTGCTGTTTCTTTCTTATTGCAGACGGAGCAGTATCTTTCCTTCTGACCTGTTGAGGTCTCGGTAGCCTCCTTAGTGGTTTTCCATTTGCCCCAGGTATGTCCGAGAGCTGACTTATAGTTATCTACATAGGTATCGCCGCAGCCCTTGCAGACGTGGAGCGTATATCCCTTTGCTTCACAGGTCGGCTTTACGGTCTTGGTGGTATAACTATGGGTATGAGTCTTTTTAGGGATAGTTGCGGTCTGTTTCTTTCCGCAGACGGTGCAGCTTCTTTCCTTTGTGCCTTCGGTCTTTTCGGTAGCTGCCTTTGTGGTCTTCCATGCGCCCCAGGTATGATCTGTCGCAGCGGTATAGTTTTCCTTATAGCTTTCTCCGCATCTTATGCAGGTATAAAGGGTATAGCCCTTTGCGGTACAGGTCGGTTTTACGACCTTGGTGGTATAGCTGTGACCGAGCTTTGAAACAGATTTTGTTTTCTTTGCATTGCAGCCTGATCTCTTACAGGTACATGTCTTTGTTCCGTCGGCTGTACAGGTCGGTTCGGTGGTCGTTTTCCAATCGCCGAAAGAATGTCCCAGAGGATCTTTATAGTTATCCTCGTAGGTATCACCGCAGCCTGAGCAGGTATGCAGAGTGTAGCCCTTTGCGGTACAAGTCGGTGCTACGGTCTTGGTGGTATAGGTATGCTTATGGGTCGTTTTAGCGATAGTCTCGGTCTCTTTCTTTCCGCAGACGGAGCAGCTTCTCTCCTTTGAGCCTTCGGTCGTTTCGGTAGGCTTTTTGGTGACTTTCCAATCGCTCCACTTATGATCGACCTTATCTGTATAAGTATCCTTATAGTTATCCGAGCAGCGTGAACACTTATGCAGGGTATAGCCCTTTGCGGTACAGGTCGGTTTTACGACGGTTGCAACATAGTCATGACCGAGAGCGTCCTTGTGTTCGTCCTTATAGCTGTCGGTGCAGCGTGTACATTTATGCAGGGTATAGCCCGCAGTTGTACAGGTAGGAGCTACTACGGAAGCAGAATATTTATGTCCGAGCTTTGTGATTATCTGTGTTTCAGTTTCATTGCAGCCTGATCTCTGGCATTTCCTTGTCTTTTTTCCGTCGGCTGTACAGGTGGCAGCTTCTACGGTCTGCCAGTCTGTCCATGAATGTCCGAGAGGATCCTTATAGTTAGTCTTGTAGGTATCTCCGCAGCCTGTGCAGGTATGTAGGACATAGCCCTGTGCGGTACAGGTCGGAGCTACGGTCTTGGTGGTATAGTTATGGGTATGAGACTTCTTGGGGATAGTATCGGTCTCTTTCTTTCCGCAGACAGAGCAGCTTCTTTCCTTTGTGCCTTCGGTCGTTTCGGTAGGCTCTTTGGTGGTTTTCCAGTCGCTCCACTTATGATCGTTGGTTTTATCGGTATAAGTATCCTTATAGCTGTCGGTGCAGCGTGTGCAGGAATGAAGCGTATAGCCCTGGTCTTTACAGGTCGGAGCTACGACCTTTATGCTGTAATCATGACCGAGCTTGGTTATCGATTTTGTTTCCGTGGTGCTGCAGCCTGTTCTTTTACAGCTCCTTGTGCTTACGCCGTCTTTGGTACAGGTAGGTTCGGTCGTGGTCTTATAATCTGTCCAGTCATGACCGAGGGCTGAACCTTTGGTCACGGTCTTGGTATCGGAATAAGTCTGGCTGTTGAAGGTCACCTTTGCGGTATAGACATACTTTTCCGCAGTGGTGCAGGTTGCGCTGGTCTGGACGGTGCTTATGCTTGCTTTCTGAGCAGCAGACACTTCGCCGCATTTTGAGCATTTGAACGTTGCGCTTGCGGTATAGGAAGTGCTTGAGGACTGTGTCCAGGTCCATGTCGGGCTGCCGTATGTATGTGAGCAGCTCTCGCCTATGGCTTCAAAGGTGAAGCCGTTAGCTTTTGCATAGGTCTCTGCTGCAGAGCCTTTATAGCCTTTGATCGTAAAGCCGCTGACTTTAAGCACGTCAATAGAGTTCGGGTCTTTATAATAACCAAGAGCCTTCTCTCCGATAGAGGTCACATTTTTAGGAATGGTAATGGTTTTCAAAGATGTGCAGCCGAAGAAAGCCTGCTTGCCGATAGAAGTAAGGTTATCGGGGAGCGTTACGCTTTTAAGGTTAGAAGCACCTGAAAACATTTTATCGGGGATAGAAGTTATGGTACTTGGAATAGATATAGTCGTTGCGCCGGGAGGACAAAGCACCAGCTGGGTCTTTGCCTTGTTATAGACTACTCCGTCTATTGAACAGTATGTACTGTTCCCGTCCTTGACGTTGATGCTTGCAAGTGCGGTGCAGCCTTCAAAAGCGTTGTTTGAAAGGCTTGTAAGACTTGCAGGCAGGGTTATGCTTTGGAGTGATATGGCGTTGAGAAAAGCACTTGATGCAATAGTTGTAAGACCTTCGTTCAGATTTACGGTCGTAAGAGCATGCATTGATGCTAAAGCACTTGACTCGATAGTTTTAACGGTAGTCGGCAGTGTCAGCGTTTTGATGTAGGTATTCTTCATGCCTCCAAGCATTGTAAAAATGCCTGCAGTATTAGCAGAAAGCGTGGTGACCTTATGTCCGCCAAGGTCACTCGGTATTGTCACAGATGCAGATGTGCGTGTTGTTCCGCTGCATCTTGTTATTTTTGCGCTGTCATCAGAAAGCACGGTATAGGTATAGTCGCCGCTTGTATCCGCACTTGCGGTTATCTGCGAATCATAATCAAAACAACCTTCGGGCAGAGCTGCTGCCGAGCCGAACATCAGGCAGACTGCGAGCAGCGCCGATAATAGTCTTTTTTTCATTAAACTGAACGCTCCTTTTTACACCAATATTGACCCCATATTTCTTTCATTATACACCATTATTTCTGCATAGTCAATCAGCCCCAAAAAGCTTTGAAATTTGACTAAAAAAAGTTCACGATTGCTGAAAGTTTTTCCACATATTTTTGCACTTTTCTCTGCCCTGTTTTTATATCAAAAAATGCACAAAAAACAGAGCCGGAAAACCGGCTCTGTAAATGGTTGGGTCAGAATATTTTGTACTGCAGTTTGGAGTTGGTATAGATGATGTGATCCGATGCGTGATGCTGTTGATCAGGCGTGCTCGTATCAGTGAGACTGCTGTACATATCTGCTGTGATGTTTACCTTGTAATTGGAGTATGCTTTAGTATCTCCGAAACCGTTGTCGTCTCCTGTGAGGACATCGAACGAAACGTAAATCGAATAAACCTTATCAGCTACCTTTTTCAGAGAATCCTTTTTAGCTCTGAGTGTTATTCTGGTCCCGTCTGAACTCATAGATGCTACGACATTCGTTGTTGATGTATCCGTTCCCTGAGTATACAAAGGTGTGGACGAAGTCTTGTCGGCTTTGATCGTCAGGTTCTGGAAATACTGTCTGATGTCAAGCGGTGTACCGTAATTGTTGTCCTTTTTACTTGTCAGAGTAATATTGAACTCGATGTAATCGGTCGGATTCTGAATGTCAAGGAAGCTGTAAGTTGCGGTCGAGTCGATATGGCCCTTATTGGTATCCTTCGTTCCTTCGTCAAACGGATTGATGCCAAGAGAACTATACTGTCCGTTAGAATCGGTCATTGTCTTTTCGGCATTATATGTCAGACTTGCAGATGCAGAGCTCTTTGTATAATACCTTACCGGGTCATTATTATTGTCAACGTCTTCGGCAGGTTCAGATGTTGCGCTGTAAGCACCGCTCTCAACGGTTGAAGAAATGTTTGAATAGCCAAAGACCTGTGCGCCGACTCTTGTATCGATTTCATCTCCCCTCTCAGGGAACTGTCTTGGAAGATTCTTTTCCGAATACTCAACTGCAAATGTTACCTGGATAGTAGCCATATTGTCATGACCTTCTGTTGAATCTCTCAGATACTCATTGAGGTTCTGATTGTTTCTAAGCTCGATGTAGTTGGTTGTCATCAAATCTTCAGGGTCAGAATACGGAACAGTTGTACCGGTACCTGAAGCAGTTGCTCCGTGATAGATCTTATAGCTTGTCACCGTTATTGATGAAATAGCTGATTTGTCCACTCCGATCCTTGTTACCGGAAGATTATCGACAAGCTCCGTTGTTTTATAGTTCATAAGGAAGGTCTGATAGATGGTAGAGTTTTCATTCTGCTCCAGATTATTAGCTATCAGCGCTGTTTTTGCTGTTTCTGTCAGACCTATGTGGGCTGTCATTGTAACAGTATGCACAGAATTGTTCTTACTCATTTTAGTTGAAGCGATCTGCGGAGTAACTGATATTGCAAAATCGTTGTTCGTGTAAAGATTTCCGATGATAAGATGGACAGGATCATTATTGTTTCTGAAGATCTTGTTAGGTTTCCATCCTGTATCGGATGTGCCACGCTGCTCAAATCGCTCAACTGATTTTATCTCATAGTGATAGATATTATCTCTGCCCTGGGTCTTATTTGTAAAGAAGCTAAGATAGTACACTTCAGGCTGAACAGCTGAAACAACAACTTTGTACTTTGTACCTGTATAATCCTCCGGTGCAGGTTTATAATACTGATCACCGACTTTTACGGTAGCATCTGATGCACTGTTTGTGGTCACCAATGTACAGTCTCCTTCGGTGCTTATAGACATCGTCAGCAAATCATTAAACGGTGCAGGAGAATATGCTGTGCCTTGTGCAGTACCTGTGGTGGTAAAGGATTCAAATGCGATATGATAATCACCATTTGTATCCGCCTGTGTAATAGCTGCATCCATATAATAGTGCTTATCTTTGTTATTTGCATCGACCAGCACCATTCTCGAATTAGGAGCCCAGCCGTTCTCATTCATTGACAGCAGCAATTCCTTGTAAAAGTTTGATCCGGTAAGCACATTTTCTCCGCCGTTTATCGCATCAGCCCAATCCTGAGTCTCTCGGTCATAGGTATACTCAAGCCTCATTGTAACAGGGCTGCCGAGGTTATCAAACAAGGTGTTTCCAGCGGAAATGTTTGTGTATGCACCTTCATAATAATTTGTTCCACTTGCCAGCTTTGCGCTGAACTTATACTGGATAAGTTTTTTAACATAGATAGGAACATAAAGGTGATATGCAACTTTACTATTGTCTGAAGGATCAAGGAACTTAACATCCATAAGTGTAAACTGTGGGGTGTTCGGATCATTGTTATCGATTTTATTCGGATCCATCTTGAATCCAGTGTTCGTACGTTCCAATGATCCTGTTCCGTCTGCTCCGACTGTAAACGCGCCATCAGAATAAGTACATTTGTGCATAGTTACTTTATAAATATACGATTTGTTATCAGCTGTCTTTTTATCCTGATGGAAAGTGAATGAAGATGGCGAGTTAGTAAGATTCTGGATATAGTAGTTGATATAATTTGTTATCTTAGTTTTATTTGTATCTTCTACTTTAAGCATCGGGAAATCATAAGAGAAAGCAGTTCCGAACTCAGCCTTTGATGTCGTAAAATTATCAGTGACATCTTTAAGCAAGTTTGTATCAACAGCAGGAGCTTTCGCATAGGATTGAGCACCGTTTAAGCTCTTTTGAGGATCTTGCTTATCAAGTATTATTTGCTTCAATGCGGAATTATTGTAATCTGTGGAGCTTACGGCATCACCAGTCAGGAACTGATTGTTTCCGATAAACATTTTAGGGCTTGATGTTACATATGGGTTATTATCAGAAACCACAGCGCCTGCATAATCAGTAACATTAGTTGCTCCAGTATTTACATTAGCAAACGTTTTATTGCTATCAGAAGCAGCATAATTATAATCTGCAAAAATAATATAATTATTTCCGCCTGAATAATCATTGACTCCTATAAATTTTGATGGTATAAAATAACCAGGTTTAGGAGTAGTATTCTTACAAGAAAGACCAACTATTTTAATATTATTGCCATTATTTTTAGAAATAAGATAACCATGCTGACCAGATGTGTTTTCCGTTGTGCCACCTGTCCTGTCCTGGAATTGGATGTTATCACAAAGAATATTATAGCCCTTAACTGCCGTAGGCAACCAACCAAACAGACAGGCTGAATAATCAGAACGCATATTTACATTCTTAATCCTAAAATTATGTACTTCAAATGCTCCTCCTTCAGCATTGGCACATATACCAGCTGTATCCTGATATCCTTGTAAAGTATAACCTTCAACTAAACAAGTATCTATCACTACTCCATTTGCAGCTTTTGAACCACCCATCAAGCCTCCACACGCTCTGTGCTTTAAATTATTGGAATTAGAATTAGATGGAAATAAACCATATAATTCAGATTCATTATTACTTTTAACATTAGAGTTATAAATAAGTATTTTCGACTGAGTATTTGTATTATTATCTGCGGCATCACTTCCGATCAGTCCACCGACTCTGTGACCATAAATACTGATATTATAAACGTTACAATTTTCTATTTTTAAGGAGTAATCATTACTTCCTTTATACGTATTATTTCTTCCGATTATACCACCAGCAACAACAGTTGCCGTGGTAGCAGATGTGCAAGGGTATCCATCAATATATCCTATTCGTGATGTAACATTACTGCTTAATTGACCAAGCTGGATATCGGTTAATACTATAGGACTGTTTCCGTTAACATTTTGACAATAGCCTATTAATCCACCAACACCATTATCAAAATCAGTTATACTACTTCCGACGTATTCATTAAGCACCGTTGGCAATAATATTTTTACATCACTGATGCTCAGATTCCCTTGTTTAAAGTATCCGATTATTCCTCCTGCATAACGTTTACTATGAACAGTAAATGCCTCCTGTGCATCAATATCTGATATAGATACCTGATGATATGATGCATTTTTATTAGAAAGCTGGAGATTACCAAAGAAACCGCCTGCTGTTTCAAAGCCATTAACAGTAAGACCAGAAACACCTATATCTTCTACAGTAATACTATCATTTCCGCCAAAACCGGCATATCCAGCAATACCGCCGCAATTCAAATAAGCAGCATTTGGAATGTTTGTCTTATTATATGCCATCACACCAGTATTAGCACCATGATAGAAAACAAAGTAATCAATTGTACCTGTGATATTAAGATTACTGATCTTATATTCATCTTCTACGGTTCCCTGATCAGATCTATTGTGATGTAATGTATTAAACAGACCAAAACCGCCCTGACTGTTGTTAACAGGCAAATAATTATCCCAGACTGCCTCATAATGCTGAAGCGACATATTCATTGTAATGGTAACTTCATCGCCTTCGCCATTATTATTCTTTCCATTGAACTTATGCAGGCTGATAGTTCTGTTGGTAAGATCAGTCCTCTTAAATCCGATACATCCAATACCTCTGAAGCCATCAGGCAATATCCATTCCGTGCTCGTTCCGCCAAGATTAAAATTGCAGACAGTATTATTATTTGTCAGCGCAAGCACACCGTAATTTGTTGTGTTTTCAATAACGCCTGTATAATTTGCAACTATATACGGCACACCTGATGTTGCAGTATCTGCTATTGCTGCATTATAATCGGCGGGCTTATCGTCATTTGCTGCATCTGTTCCGACTTCACTGTAAGCTGCTCGACGCCTTACTTTGAGCGAGCCGTCATAGCTTCCGCTCGTACCAAGTGTAAGTGCACCTGTACCAGGTGTTCCGACAGTGGTGCTGCTCTGTGTCAGCAGAGACATAACGAACAAAGCCTGTGCGTTAGGGATACTAACGTCAGTACTGTATGATGATGTTCCGATCGACGTATATGCTCCGGTAGAAAGCATTGCGATATTGTTGTCCTTGGTTATATCAGCGATAGAATAGTTCTTCTTGCCATTATGCATAGTAACATCGTTTTCTGATGTTTTATAACTTGTGCTTTCGGTCACCGCATAACCATTTATTACTCTGCCGATGATCGGATTGACATAAAGGTATTGTTGATTGTTAAGAGCTAAGTTAGAATTATTATACTTTAATTTACCAGACGGAATTGTAGAAAGGCCCTGTGTGCTGCTGGACATATTCTTAAAAATTACTGCTCCATCAACAACAACACCAATATATCCACCAACAGGTATAAGCTGATTATACGTACTGTTACTAGTATTTATTTTAATGAGTTTCGTCATTAGAGAGTAATCAACAGAAACTCCGTCAAGCATATTATCTCCGCCAAGTATATTAGCTATAAGTCCGCCATAACTCGTACATGTTGGAAAAGCTGCTATACTATTCTGAGTTAATGAAATGTCTGCTGAATTCTGTACACTTACTGTAAGATCTTTAATAACACAGCCATAACTATTAACGATCAGAGGAGATGAACTCGTGTTTGTT
Source organism: uncultured Clostridia bacterium (assembly GCA_947307175.1). GTDB lineage: Bacteria > Bacillota > Clostridia > Oscillospirales > Ruminococcaceae > Hominimerdicola. Next base: position 34,062 of record CAMZIK010000006.1, on the reverse strand, counting down.
ATAGTAAATCCGTCGCCGTCAATAACTCCTCTAAATACTGCAAAGTTGTTTGTGCTATCTATTGATGTAAAATTACTTATACCGCCAAAATTAATAGTACTTTCAATTGTGAAATTATCGCCAATCTGATAGTATGCCCTTGCCAGATATGTTCTGACTTGTGTGGAAGATAATGTAGTATCTCCATTAATGAAATTCGTACCGTTAAATTCAAAAACCTTATGATGACTTTTTCCTGTTTTATCTTCACACCAGAATGTAGACATTTCAGTTTCATTTGGCAGAGTGATCTTCGTTCCGTTTGATGCATCGCCATTAATGATCAGAGCAATATTCTGAAGCTCAGAAGCCTTCTTTATTATATATGGGTCATTGTATGTGCCGCAGCCCTCTGCATTTGATGTCCTGTGGTTTACTTCGAGCTGATGAGTGTCGCCATTAGGATCATATGGTGTAGCTACATACGGAAGGAAACTATTCTTCAGTATGGTAGAAATAGCTTCTCCATCGGTATCGTTATTTACTCCCGGGTTTGTATATTCTTCCGCATCTGCGGTCGAGCCTTCAAAGTATTTACGCTCCTGATTCGGGAACTCACCCTCAGTCTTATAACCTACTTCTTTACCATAGGTGACTTTCTTCTGAGAACTAGAACCCCAGTCATCAGTCCAGGTGTATGTATACTTGCCCTTTGAACCTGATTCAAATTCAAATTTATCAAGCAGGGTCGCTTTGGTAAATATAGTACGGTTTGTTCTATATTTTGTATTAAGCGTATTATTTCCTGTTGCAAGAGCAGCCGTTCTGCCGTCAAGCTGTATCGTTTCAAAAACAAGATTCAATCCCTTTGCAGTTGATGAACCTACTTCACCAATAAGACTGCTTCCTGCTTTAGGGAAATTGTCATCGTCTCTATTTATATACGGAATGCATGAATCATCTATATATCTATAATTAGTGGTTGTACTTGTCTTAACATTTTTCACTGTCAGATTCGTATACTTTGTGATCTTATTGATAAGCAGCGGCGCATAAGTTACAGAAGCCCCTGTCAGATTTTCGATATTATGTATATATGCACCCTGTAATTCAAGATTATTAATGGTGATCGTAGCCTTATTGGTATCCGAGCTGCCATCAACTGTACCGCAAATAAGCACTCCGCAATACTTATCAGTTTTCGCAACATTTCCTCTTAATCTCATATTGCTATTTATCGTTACTGTTTTTCCACTGTAAACATTGCGGAACAAACCACAGTGCATAAGATAATGCTGCGTTTTGTAATCTACGTTATTATACTCTGTTGAAATAGATGATTTCTGTGAATCGTGATCACCAGCATTTTCAGCTTCACTCAATTCAAATTCCTTGTTTGCAAATTTGAAATTACCTTTTACAGCAACAGAAAAATCAACGTCAACAGGATACCAGCTATAACCTGTCATGTCATAATCCGCATTATTTACATTAATATTATTGTTTGTAAATGGATCTGAAAAATTATTCTTTATGCTTCGATGCGCATATTTGTTCAGTCCCCAAAGCATTAGTTTTCCTGCATTTTGTCCAGAATAACCATATTCAGGATTGGTAATAACATCAAGGTCATAATAATATCTTGTCCAGGGATTTGGTTTTGCACCAAGTGAAGTCTGTGCCTTATAACTATTACTTTCACTTCCTTCTTCCATAACAAGACCGAGAGTAGGCGAATCACCCTCTTCTTCAGGTTCAGCAGCAATGTGTATCGACACTACACCGTTACCGTTTTTGAGGATATACTCATCACCACTGGCATCGGTTGCAAGCCTATTATTGCCATCATCTCTGTAATAAGCGCTATACGCTACCAGCTCATCAAATACAGCAGCACTCGAAAGCGTACCGATCGTTGCAGATGAGATCTCATAGCAGTCAGTTGAAGTCAGCAAAAGATATATTGCCGATGAACTATCATCTGTTTTATAATTTGTATTTGCGGAATACCAGCCTTTGTTGACTATCATGCCGAAAGATCTTGGCGTATTGGCTGCGATCTCAATAGCATTGATATTAAGATCATTTACTGACCATTTACCGGTTGCATTGTACACCAGACCTGCCATATCCTTAACTGCACCAGATGCAGTCACTTTTGAGCCACTATCAATATTTACACTGGTTTCTTCGACAACTTCACCAGTATCTTCGTCAACTACACCGATAACAACATCAGTGTTCAGCCAGCAGTAACCAAGCAGTCCACCCATTGAGGTAGCCGCTGCGCCTTTTATTTCAAGATCTGAGGTAGTAATATTATTGAGAACCAGCTTTCTGCTGTTGAATCCACTGGAAGCAGAATAGCCCTCTATTTTGGCAATTAATCCGCCAATTATCTGTTGTGTTTTTGTTGCTTTGTTTTCAACAGTTCCGCTAACAGTCAGATTCTGAAGGTTCCAGTATTGCTGTTCATTTGCAGTGTGGTATATTTTGCCTGCAACACCGCCTATACAAGTTTCGCTGCTATTATTCGTTCCCGAAACAACACCCGAGAACTCGCAATTAGCTATTTCTACTTCCGGAGTTTCTTCGTCTTCTATGGCAACAGGCGAATTGATCTCGCCAACAAGTCTGCCAAGATATAAATCTTTTGAACCGCCATAATCAAAAGTCGTTGAAACGTTTACAGAGTAGATATTTACTTTGTTCGTAGCCACTCCAGCTACAGAACCAACATAAACGCTGTTTGCTTTAGGTGAAACACTACACTTTCCATTAATGGTAATCGTGCTGTCATCTATTGAACCAAATGATGTATCATCAGAGCCTTGCAATATACCAAACAAACCATTATAGCGATGATTATAGATCCTGCCGTCGCCATCGGACCTTGTGGCTGCTGTTGAAAGATTCGTTTCTCCTCTATAGCCATAAGGTTCACCGATCGCCAATGTTATGGTATGACCTGATGCATTAAAGCTTCCGCTGAACACACAATGAGATTCAGTTAAGCTATTATCTTTATTATTATCCCTTGTAAAGCCAGTTAATCCTGTACCCGATAAAACTATATCATCTTCCAGAGAAATGGTATCCGATGTTGAACCTGAAGTTACTATACTGCCGCTGCTTATCTGTATATTTAATGCAGTCGCAGCAAAATCGGCAGTATCGCTTATGGTATAAGGTGAATCAGAAATCGAGATCGCATGAGTCGTTTCATTGACTGTCAAAACCGTATTGTCATCAAACTGCTCATATGTAAGATCATAGGTCGTTTCATCGTCAGTCTCTGTATCAGTGCCTTTTGAATCAAATCTAAGGACTTCGCCCCAAGCACCTATGTCATCTGCCTCTACTGCAGCGCTTCTTCTCAAGACCCAACCTGTCTCTGCAAAAACAAGAGCGCTGTCTCTGTTTCCAACTATCTGACCATAAAGGTGTCCATTGCTTGTTGTTTCTGATGATTTAGCTCCGGAAAGGTTTGTTGTTCCAGTCAAACGTAATACACCGTTTCCGAGATCGCCGACCAAACCGCCACCTGAAAACGATCCATTGACATTTATTGTAACATTATTAGCATCAACAAATGCTTTTGTCGCTTTTCCGACGAGTCCACCAAATGTCAAGCTATCTGCATTGTAAGCCTTGTTGACCGTAAAGCCGTCAAACTTTACATAGCTCGCATTAGTATCATCTATTATTCCTATGGCACCGCCGTAGTATGTCGCCTTTCCGCCACTCAGATTTGTACTTGTTGTTAAGCCTCCAATAGATAGAGTATTTGAAAGCAGCGTATTGGAATACTTACCGATAAGTCCGCCATATGACGAAGCCTCACCGGCATTGTGCTTGGATTTAATTGTTGCAGCTGTGGTAAAAGCAAAATCATGATCACATTCAAGCACACCAAATAAACCGCCTATGTGACCGGTACCGTTAACTTCAGTTTTAGTATCATCTATACTATACTTGGTAAGATCAATACTCGTTTCATTTGACTTAGGCTGATAATAGCCATAAATCGTTCCTGTTCCTTTTTTTCCTGAAATTAGCTGTGCTATGCTATAAGCAGGACTGCTCGGCAAAACGACTGTAGCCTTGTTTATCTTTCCTACAACGCCTCCGGAATATCCTTCATTTCCTGTTGAAATACTGGTACTATTATTCTGGATGTTCCTTCCGGTATAATTGAAAGTTGAACCGGATTCCATTTCACCTACAAGACCACCAACATTACCGGAAGAAGTTTCTATGCTGCTGATGTTCCTGATAGTTCCGCCGGATGATGCTCCTATAGAGAAATTAAGGGTCGCATTTTGTTTGATCAATCCACAAGCCAATCCAAGATTGGACTTTGATTTCAATGCTATTGCGCCAGTATCATTTGTTTGCTGATCCATTGTAACATTTAGCGTAAGCTCAGCATCAGCGCCCATTGTTCCAATCATGCCGCCAAACGGTTCCAGAGTTCCGCTTTCACCGTCATCAGTAGCTGATGGTTTTACTATGTTAACGGTCCAAGTTGCTTTTGTTCCGTTTTTCTTAACAACGTTCTCAGCTAAAAGCGGAGTAGTATCTTTTATGGTTTGACCGCTCGGAATGTCATGACCGTAAAAACGGGCAATACTTATTCCTGTTGTGCCGTTCAGTTCTGCGGTATCCGTAACATATTTAAACAGAGGTGCATCAAGATTAAAAACCAGAGGGTTATTGGCTTCAACGTTGATCTTACCTGCAAAAGGTTTTGTACTTGTTCCGAGTCCTGCAAATTCTCTTTGATAATACTGCGTAGTTCCGCTTGATGTTTTTATTGTTATCTCATCGTTCTGATGATAACCGGGATATTTTTTGTAACTATCAGCATAATCATAGAAATCTTTTATTGACAGCGATATTTTATTGCTATCCGCAGGATTGTGCAAAAACGCATAACCACTGGGCGGTGTATCATCATCTGCAGCATTTACCGAAATGCTGGTAAAGTCCAGATTGCCTAATTTTTCACCTATCTCAGCTGCCGGCAGAGCGCAGAAGACCATGACAAAAGCGGTCAGCGCACTGACTACCCTTTTGCCTGTCTTTTTTCTTAAAAAATTACTGATGTATTTTTTCATACGCATCATTCTCCTAAAGTCTGAGCCAAGAATGCCTTATCTCCCTTTCCATTTCCAAATAAGACGTATCAATCGTTTGATTCAGTCAATGCATCTTCGGCACCGTTTATCACTATACAAACGTTGCCTGACTGTGAAGCGCCGACGAAATCCCAAGCGCTGCTCAATTCGCCGTTGAACTTATACAACTGAAGATCGTATCGGTTTCTGTATTCTTTTAATTGTGAATATGAATCAGCTTCAATAACGAGCTTTTCCCAGCCGGGGATCGAACTTCCGCCTGCGGCGCCGCTGGCATAATAAGTTACCTCACCGGAATAGAAGGAGTAGGCACCGCCCTGTTCATATAAGTCCTTATTTATTGCGACCTTTGTGGGATCCCATTCGATAACTATCGTTGAACTTCCGGTACCTGTAAGGACGAGGTTATACGCATCATAAGCTGACGGAGCAGCTGCGGAGTTGAGTCTTTGCTCATTGATATAATACTTCCAGCCTGCAACATCGGCAGCTCTTTCCTCTTTAAGACCTATTGCTGCAGCAAGCGTTTTCAGATCTGTGAACTCCGATGTAGGCGTTGCAGTTATCTGTACACGGGTATTGCTGTCATTTTCAAGATCCCAGTTCTTTGAGAACTTGATAGTATATTTATTTTGTGACCTTGCGCCCGTAGCGAGAGTCTCGTTAGGGCTATGGGTATAATCATAAGAACTGCTGGAGCTGTTGAAGCTTTTCAATACAGTGCTGTCGTTCTTAACGATCTGTATAGTTTTGCCGCTTCCAAGGCTCGTCACGGTATCTCCGTTCTTGTCAACGACCTTTATATTCAGCTGATAGCTGATATTCTTCTTATAATAATCGCCTGTGCCGTTTATATCATAGTTCCAGACATATACATCAACGTCATAGGTAGTTGCAAGATCATCATCAGTAAGCTGCCTTACATAATACGGCTGATAAGCGATCTTATCATTCTCTATAAATGTCAGGAGGTTGGAAGAGAACATCATATCTGTTGAATCGTCAGAAACAACGACTCTCTTCATATAGTTATTTGTTCCGGGATATTCTGCTGATGCGATCATTGCAAACATAGCAGCCGAAACGATAAGTGTCCACACAAGGAGCCACTGCTTCTTTATGAACTTAAATATTTTCTTTTTCATATCCAGCAGCTCCTTTCATTTTAGTTTTTGTTTTTGGGATAATGGTTTTACTTTCTGTCTGCTGTTATATAGACCATATCGGTCTCTTTGCTTTCGATACCGCTTGTCGGTCTGTTATTCCATGTTACTTCCAGCACATAATAATGGCAGAATTTTTTATTTGAATCTGATACTACGGTAATATCATCTGACCGCCAGTATGAAGCGACGTCGTCATCATCAACATTCGTCTTTGAACCGTAATTCTCGTTATAGAACTTGCCTGTTTTGCTTGCTTTCATCGGTGTGGTCGAAGTATTGTTCTGGTAGCCCTGGCTTATAGATGTGCTGACAGGACTTGCAGAACGGACATAGCACTTTACGGTAGTATCATCGTCGGCGTTGTATGTATCATTATTGATAGAACCGAGGTCATTCTCGTTACGGCTGTTTGCGTTCAGTTTATATTCTACCACCCTGTCCTCTGACGTACCTGCCGGGACAGAATCTTTATCTGCATATTCCGTTGCGGGATAAATGGTATACTCGAACTGGTTGTTATTGGTATGCGCAAGCTGCAGGGTATATTTTGTAGTGTTCTTGCCCGAAACAGAGAATACATACTGCTGACTGGTCACTGCCACAAGTTTTCCGTCCTGGTCGTGATAGAGACCTCCTGTGACAGGATCCATTTTGTACTTGCTTATCGCATTCATATTGAAATACATTCTGTCTTCTCTGTGCGCTGCATTGAGGTAAAGGGCGTTCGGGAACTCGACTTTATACATTTCGGCAGCTTTTCGCTGTTCATAGAACCAGGCATATGCAGGAATGGTTATAATAAGCGAAAACGTCATGACAGCTGCTAAAACCAGTGCCATTTTATTTTTCTTTGGCAGCATATCAAATTTACTGAATATTCTTTTCATATCTGCCACGCTCCTTAATCAGTTTCAGCCTGCTTTGCTGACTGCTATGTCGATCATGAAATAGCTTATACAGGATCCGATAGCAAAATCGGCATTGTTATATCCTGTGCTGAGCAAATTGAAATTCGCTTCTGTTTTTGCATTATCTATCTGTGTATCTGTTACTGTTACGTCCTTGAATATCTTAGTCTTATTGTCCTTGAGATACTGTATGACTTTGCCTTTGTCCGATGCACTGAGTACTTCTGCCGATGCGGAGTCTGATACGTCTGCAACGATCGGCAGACCGTTCCTTTCGACATTGACCAGATTTGCAGTGTTCTTCAGTGCTATCTGTCCGAGTGTATTCGTCCACATCCAGTATATTGTCACTGTCTTGGGTTCATTCTTTTTTGCATTCTCAAATGTTTTGGTCAAATAACCGGAAGTTATAGGGTCTTTGTAATAATACTGATTCAATTCGGCGGTGCCTGCATTACCCTTATTTTCAAAGAACATTATATGTCCTTTGAGGTAATTCTCAGCTTCCTGATATGAAGCAAGTGTAGCTGCATCGGGAACATCGGCTGATGTCAGCTCTGAGATGCGCTTTATGGCCTTGTTGTTTCCTTCGCCGAACTCTCTGAAGCCTATGGTATCAAGGTCGATACGTACTGTAAGGGTACCGTCCTGCTTTGGAACGACATAAAAGTCTATCTGTCCCGAGCTGTCCGGACCGAACTCGGTAGGATCATTTTCGCCCGGGTTATATCTTATCTTTATCTTCTGCACAATTCCGCCGGTCTCACGGTAATCCACATTGCTGTAGGTTTGTTCGTTTCCGTACTCATATGTGCTGTCGGCTGATTTAAACTCATCATCTATTCTGACTGAGTCGCCTTTTACAGCTATCTCGAAAGGTGACTCCGCCGCTTCGATCGCCATTGTATCAGCTGTTACGGCTTTATTCATGGCGAACCATGCGATAGATGCGAACACGATGATAAGTGCGATGAATATCATCAGCAGGCTCAGCTTCAGCACACGCTTTTTCTGCTTGCGGCGTTCTTCTGTGCTTTCGGCTTTGGCATCAAGCACAGCTTGTTCTGCTGCTCTTTCAGCTGCCTCCCACAATTTGTTGTTGTCGTTCACCGTTCTCTCGCTCATCGCACTCACCTCTCTTTTTGGTTAAATTTTGAGACTTTTTCGTCAAAAGGGTGCAGTATCCCCCTAAAGACCATAGTTTCCCTCTTATATTATACAATAAAAGTGTGGATTTGGCAATAAGCAGATTTGACAAAAATGCACAAAGATGATTGTGTACAATATGATTTTCTTTTACATTTTTAACATAAAAATCATCAGTGTATATGCTCTCTCAAATTATACTATAACAGTACAGTATGTGAAATGCGTGAAAGCGTGATAAAATTACGGTGTAAAACGGCAAAAGGAGCATATGGATAAGGCGGAAGATCAAATCGGTTAAAACAAAAATCGTACAATCTGCAATAAAAATCGCACAAAGCTATTGAAATATTGTATAAGATGTGATATACTGATTATTGATTTAAGGTATTTTTAACAATGGGGTGAAGCATTTGTTAAGATTCTTAGGCAGAGGCTCGGCATTCCGCACCGATAACAACTGCGCTTTTTTCGCTCTTGACGGCAATCTGGTCTTGCTTGACTGTCCGCTGTCGGCTTTCCACAAGCTGCGTCATATCGGGGCAGATAAGCTTGCAGGCGGTAAAGCCTCATGCATAACGGTACTTGTTACGCACACTCACTCGGATCACACAAGTGGTATAGGCATGCTGATACATTACAGCTATTTTGTACTGCACATTCCTGTAGTGGTGATAGCGCCGAGCGACGAGGTCGCACAGGACATACGCCTGCTCACAGACAGGCTTGACGGCTGCAGCAGCGACGGATATGAGATAAAGACGTTTGAGAAGGGGCTTTACAGCTGGCTGACGGCGGCTGTACCTACCTGTCATTCTCAACAGCTTGACGGGCGGTGCTTCGGCTGGATACTCGACATCGAAGGCAAAAGAGTCGTATATACGGGCGATACCAACACTCTCGAACCGTTCATGCCGTACATATGTAAAGGTTGTTTGCTTTACACAGAAGTTTCTGCTTTTGATTCGCCTGTGCATCTTTATATTGAAAAATTCGCACCGCAGTTCAAAAATATTGTTCAAGAGGGCGTAGAGGTATACTTTATGCACCTTGACGACGACGAAGCCCTTGAACAGGCTGCTCAGCAGATCGGCGCACAGCTTGCACCGCTGTATATCAGAAACAAGTAGGATCTCGGCTGGACTCAGCCGTATATCATAAACAACAGGAGGTCATTTATAATGATGGATTATCAAGAAGAACTGCTTAATGAAGTGTATGACATAGGTGAAAAGCTCTATGCTACAATGTGTTCAAAAGGAAGCGAAGGACATACTGAGGCTTTTGCGCTGCTCACAGAGCTTGGAAGAACTCTTGTAGGAGCTGACAGAGCAAGCTTCTGGAAATGGGACAAGGACAACCATGAGCTGTGGACAACTTCGGCTACAAAGGTAAACAGGATCGTTATTCCTGAAGATGCAGGACTCGTTGGAAAGGCTCTCAAGGAAAAGAGAGTCATCATCACAAACGACCCGTACAGCGATCCCGATTTCAACTCGGAGATAGACAAGCAGACAGGCTATATCACGATGTCTATACTCGTTATGCCTGTTGCGGACATAAACGGTGATTACATAGGTGCATTCCAGATCATCAACAAGATGGGTGAGAATGGATTTGATGAGGCTGAGGACGTAAAGAAGCTGTCTCTGGCTGCTTTCATCTGCGGTATCACACTTGAATCGGAGACATTCTTTGAGGATTCTCAGATAGATTCGCTCACAGGTCTGAAGAACCGCAACGGTCTGTATCATGACTTTATGCACAAGTATGCTGAATATCTCGATCCTAAGATGACAAGTCCGTTTGCTGTATTCATCTGCGACCTTGACAGATACAAGAAGATCAACGACAACTACGGTCACAAGGCAGGCGACGCAGTTCTTCAGAACGTTGCTGGTATCCTTGCACAGCACTGCCGTGAGCATGACAGCGTTTACCGCTGGGGCGGAGACGAGTTCGTTATGGTTATGCCGGGTACAGATATGGAAGAATGCAAGAAGATTGCAAACGAGATCAGGGAAGATGTTAAAAACAGCCCTATCACCGTAAGCGTACTGCCTATCAAGGTTACTATGAGCGCAGGCTGCTGCCTGTACAACCGTGCTAAGTCCATTGAGGAGAACATCAGCGTTGCTGACGAGAATCTGCTCATCGCAAAGGACAGCGGAAGAAACCGTGTAGAAGGCTAAGCATGATCTATAAAAAAACAAGCCGATGTCTGTTTTTCGCAGGCATCGGTTTTTTTATTTGTATCAAGCACGCCTATATCCGTTTCCGAACAAGAGAGTTTTTTTGTTAAGCTCGGTCTTTCTCATAAGAAGTATCGTCAGGACGGTGAACAGCGCAGACAGAACTATCGCTAAGCAAAGCACTGTCATTCCGACGCTTCCGAAAGCGTTCACAGTAAACTCTTTAAAGCCCTTGACAACAGATTTTCCGAGCAGGAAAGCCAGCATATAGACTCCCCAGAAACCTATCCACGCCCACTTTCCGAACTTCATGCAGGCACACATGATGAGCATTCCCGTTACGCTTACAAGGTAGTAGAGAAGCATATGGAAACCGTATGCAAGAAGCAGACCGCCGACATCATTATTCACTTTAAGCACGCCGAAAGCTTTTATCAGAGGCGTAAAGGAATAATTGAAATCAAATGTCTTTGAAAAGCCTGCTATCACCGCTTCTATGCCGAGGTTTACCGCACTGCATACGACCGTACTTATAAGCAATGATATGAATGCAGCTTTTATTGCAGACTTTCTCGAACGGTTGAAACAGATGCTCGAATTGAAGCTTGCGGTGCAAACCGCAAAAGAGCTTATGAATCCCCAGAACATTACAAATGCCGTAGTAATATTATGGATCGTATTATCATCTTTGTCAACATCGCCGAAAATGGCTGCGATTATTATTACAGCCAGAGCGATCACAGCAGAAACGACTGCGGTGACGATCATATTTGGCACTGTTCCTTTTTTTACAGTATAACGGACAAGATCGTTTTTCATTTTCTCACGCCTCCTCTTCAAACAACCTTTACTGCAGTCCTTGCGTCAAGCGACTGCGTTTTTATCAGCCTGTGCTGTGCGATGAGCATTATTATAAGCACGCCTGCAAGCACAGATATCGAAATGATCCTCGTATGTAAAAATATCAGCATTATCAGCAGCCCTACCGCAATAGCAAACCCTGTTATGCAGACCGCTGCGAGCGCTGCTCCTCTCAGCCTTGTAAGTACCATTCCCAGCAGTGTTCCGATCACCGTAAAGACAAACACTGCCAGCAGCATTACAAGTATCCCTTCGGCTATTCCGCTTGAGATCGTCATATCCTTTGAAAATACCCATGTATTGAACGCTGCATCTCTGAACTTGCTCTCAAGTCCTGCGTAATCTCCCGTGCAGAATTTTGAAAACAGCAGGTTTGTTCCCAGCATGGTGGGAATGACCGTGAGCGTTATTATCGAAGCACATATCGACTGCAAAATAAGCATTGCCCTGTACAGATGCTTTCTTGTGACGTTGACCTGAAGCGAAAGATTGGTCATCTGCGTCAGGAACGCCATACCGAATGCCAGCGACGAAAAGACCGCTATCACTGCCGCAGGCGATAAAACGCTTATCTTGTCAAGGTCCTCCTGCGTAACTATGCTGTTTTTCTCTATAATATCATCTATGTCTCCCCTTGCGCCCTGAAACTCGATAAAGGTGAATACAGCGATAATAGCTGCAAGCATGAGCGCCATCACCAGTATCTCCTTGATGTTCAACGTGGCACGAAGCAGTTTCTTTGTATACATTTTATGCTATCCCCTTTTGTTCTCAATCATTTGTCATCTGAATGAAAAGGCTTTGCAGGCTTGCCTTGGATATTTCAAGTCCCTGCGGAACGTTTTCTGGCTTGCCCTTTACATATGCCGATTTGATACCGCCGACAGTGTCGCTTCCTATCACTGTCTTTCCTGCCGTGTACTTATCTACAAGCTCGGCTGCTCCTGTTACGGTATATGAATCCGACATTATCCTTTCGGTATCTTTCGAAACGATGAGTTTTCCTTTATCTATTATGATAGCTTTCTCGATAAGGCTTGCACACTCGTCGATAAGATGCGTTGAGATGATATAGGTGCTGCCTGTCTGGGCATAGCGCTCGATAAGCTCCTTGTAGAACAGGTCTCTGTGGTTTGCATCAAGACCGAGAACAGGCTCGTCAAAGAATATGTAGTCAGCACCTGATGCAAGCGCTATGATGAGCTTTGCTATGCTCGAATAGCCTGTTGAAAGCCCCATAAGCTTCTTTTTCACGTCAAGCTCGAACTTATCCGCAAGAGCAAAGGCGTAGTCCTCGTCAAGCTCAGGGTAAAACATCTTTACCAGCTTAACTGCGTCCTTGAACTTCTTGTCAACAGGCAGCAGGTTATGCTCGCTCATGGTGAATATCTTGCGAAGCGCTGTGTCGTTTTCTATCGACATTTCGCCGTCAACGTATATCTCTCCCGAAGTCGGAAAAATGCGGTTTGATATGAGGTTGACCATTGTGGATTTGCCTGCGCCGTTCCTGCCGAGCAGTCCGTATATCTTTCCGTATTCTATCGTCAGCGACACGTCTTCAAGCGCCTTTGTGTCTTTATAGTATTTTGTCAGATTTTTAAGCTCTATCCCTCTCATTTTATTATCCCCTTTCGATAAGCTCGATTATGTCTTTCTTGCTCAGTCCGAGCTTTGCAGCCTCGTCAAGCATTTTCTTTATATATTCTCCGAAAAACTCAGCCTGTCTTTCTTTTCTGAGCTTTTCCACTGCACCGTCCGATACAAACATACCCAGTCCCCTTTTCTTATAGATGATACCCTTGTCAACCAGCATATTTACGCCTTTGAGCGCTGTTGCAGGGTTTATTTTGAGCTGCACCGACATCTCTGTTGTTGACGGTATCTGCTCCCCTTCTTTTATGGCTCCGGAAATTATACTGTCGCTTAGCCAATCCGCAAGCTGTATGAAGATCGGCTTTTCGCTTTCAAAGTTTATCTGCATTATCTATCCTCCTTTGCGTTGTCTGCTTTCTTTTGTTCTCTGCTGTTTCTCTGTTTTGTTTGTTGGTTAATTACTCCTGTAACTAACCATAACACAAAAATGATGATTTGTCAAGTGCTTTTTTGATATTTTTCAGAATTATTCTTTATCATTCGGCAGAAACTGCGTATTTGCGCACTTTTCCGCAGGCACATTTTTTATCAGAAACGTTCGCCATATGCCGCTTGGTCAGTTATTCTGTATGATGAGGTTAGTTAGTCGGGCTGATAAGTGCAGCTGATCTATGGGAGATATGCACAAAACGGAGGCTTGATATTTGTGAAAAATAACGCCATAAAAATATTTTGCCTGTTCGTATATATTTCAAATGGTGATCTGAAAGGAGTTATCGGCTATGAAAAAAATCGCAGCTCTTATACTTGCGGCAGCTTTAGTGCTTTCAATGGCAGGCTGCTCGGAAAACGCAGAAGGAACAGCAGGAAATGATATTTCAACCGTCCCGCAGAAACCTGACAGCAGCTATGCAGACCCAAGCAGCCGCTGGATATTGACCGACAGACGTGATCCTGACAGCGGCAAAGATGATCCAAGCAGCGGAAAAGACTCTGACAGTGGAAAAGACTCAAGCGCTAAAGATCCTGACAGCAGCAAGGACGACAAGCTGACACCTGCGACCACAGAGATCGAAGACCTTATCAAACAGCAATATACCGATCTAAGCTTTTTCTCAAAGGCTGAGGATTACGACAACGCAACGCAGATACGCAGATACTTCGAGGGCGAGATAACCGAAGATTCGACTAAGAACTACATCTTTAAGACCTTTTGCAAGATACTGAAGGAAAGCGAGCTGACGCTAAAAGGCAAACAGGCTGTTCAGGGCGGCGCAAGTGTGATACTCACCTTGAAGACCAAGGATTCAAGAGAGTACAAGCTCTGCAAAGGCTTGCTCGTTCAGGACCCGATGGAAGAAGGCGGCGAAGAGGTATATATTTTAAAAGCTCCTCAGTCAAGATACTACTATTTCCGTCCTGATATAGGGGACAAACGAACTCTGGAATGTCTTTTACAAAACGGCGTTATGACCATGGAGAACCTTGTAAAGACCGTTATGCCGCAGGACAGAGACACTCCCGACAAAAAGCAGCTTGTCAAGCCCGAAAACCCGATAGCTTTTATGTCCGTACGTTCCAACTACGCATGGGGATTCAGCCTGCACGGCAGTTGCATCGACACCGCTGGAAACGTGTACAGCTTTGATTTTTCAAGCACAAATTTCAAGTTGGAAAGAAAGAATAGTACTTCTTTTGAACAGCTGGTGCTCGATTATATCAACAAAGTCGGCGTGGAAGTAAAAGGAAAAACAATGGACACCAACAAGCTCAGAGAGGCTTTGTCCTACGCCTCAAAGGTAGACCCTGACGCCGAGATCACCGAAGAACACAAGATGTGTGATTACGGTCAGAACACGATCTACGCTGTCGTTGACGGCAAACCGATAATGCTTCAGTCAAAAGGCGATGTGGATAAGACCGTACATGACGACAACGCACAAAAGGCGATAGAATACTACGAATCCCTGATGTCAAGCGCCGTAGCGCCCGAAGCAGGAGAATGACCCTAAACAAGGAGTATCGCTATGAAAAGAATTGCAGCTTTAATATTTGCAGCAGTCCTTGTGCTTTCAATGGCAGGCTGCTCGGACAGTTCACAAAACAGCGCAGGTACGAGTATTTCAGCAGCCTCACAGAAGCCTGACACCAGCAATTCAGATCCAAGCAGCAACGCAGACCCAAGCAGCACTGTTGAACATGTACCTGTCTCATTTGAGATGACCGATGCGCAGGAAATGACAGAACTGCTGAAATACACAGATTTCAAGTTTTTCGCAAAAGCGCAGGACTACGATACAGAAACAAAGGTACACACAACATATAACGGTGAGATAATTGATGAAAGCACCAAAAAGCGTGTCTATGAGATGCTTTGTGAGCTGATAAAGAACAGCGAAGTGCAGTTAAAGGACGATCAGGACGTTCAGGGCGGAGGGAGCGCTATCCTTACGCTGAAAAAGGACGGAAAAGACGATTTCTACTCAAAATACACCGTATCTGACGGCTTGCTCGTCAGCGGAGACAACGACGGCGGTGCAAACGTTTATGTTCTGAAAGGACCGAATTCGTGGCATATCCTCCAGCCAGGCTATCAGCTCCAGCAGGAATTTGAGGTGCTTCTCAAAAAGGGCGTTATGCGTCAGGAGAACATCGTCGGTGAATCAGGCGGCGACAAGATAAGTCCTGCTCCGACGACGAAGGACGACTTTTGCAATTACAGGATCACAAGCTATGAATTCAGCGCAAAGGCTCAGAAGACAGATGAGCAAGCTGAAAGAAGATACTACTATGAAGGCTCGGCAGAAGATTTCAATATCAGAAAGGAGCTTTTTGAGAAGCTTTGCAGGATCGTCGGGCAAAAAGAGATAACTCTCCAGGGCGCACAGGTAGTTCAGGGCGGCGGCACACCGTTCATCACGGCGAAAAACAGCGAAGGCGGAGAGTATACGCTTGCTGAAGGCATTCTTGCAGATGCACCGCAGCTTCAGGGCGGAAAAAGCATTCTGGTGCTGAAAACTCCTGACGGCAAGACATATTACCTTGACAATGACATAAATGAAAAGCAGAAGCTTGACGAGCTTATCCAAAAAGAGATATGCACGCCGAAAAACTTAGTGAAAGAAGAATACTTCGGCAAGAACACTCCTGACAGCTCAAAGAAGCTCACAGCAAATGACATCGCATTTATCTATGTCCGCACGAACTACGCCGAGGGAACTTATATCCAAGGCAGTTACGTCAGCAAGAAAGGCGATCTGTATCATTTTGATTTCTCTGCAATAGAAGGAAGCGGCAGAAGGGAGTTTTCCGACTGGCTCACAGAGCAGATAGGCATACATTCTCAGACAGCCTCTCCCGAAAAGAAGAAAGCGGATACGGACAAGCTCACTGAAGGACTTGAATACGCCGCTAAAATTGACCCCAATGCCAAGGTCACAACGGTGAACAGGATGTATGACTACGGACAGGAAACACTCTATGCGGTCGTTGACGGCAGGTTCGTTATGCTTCGCTCAAGAGGCGACAACGATAAGACCGTTGAGGACGAAAACGCAGCAAAAGCTATTGATGCCTATAACGAAGCGATGGAGATATTTGACCAGAACAAAAAATGAAAGACCTCCAATATTCCTTCCAAGCCTGTACCCAAAGCGGTGCAGGCTTTTTCCTCTTGAAGCAAGAGAACAGAGGCAAGAGACAAGAAGTTCTAAAGCGCACTTTTTCTGCAAAATGTTTCACGTGAAACATTTGTTCTTTCAGAGACGAGAAAAACAGGAGCAAGAAGCTTGGAGGAGCATTTTTTTGCGGCTTGTTGTTGATTTCAGCCTTGATTTGTGATAGTATATTGTTAGCTTTAATTTTTGGGGGAACTGCTATGGCAAACAGAAAAATACTGATAATAGATGATGATAGTGACCTTTCGATGATAATCACCGATATGCTCGAAAGCAAAGGCTTTGAGGTGAAAAGCGCAGAGAGCAGCGAAAAGGGCTTTGATATACTGTCGGAAAGCAGCTTTGATCTGATACTGCTTGACATCAATCTTCCCGATTCATCGGGTTTTGAAGTCTGCAGGCAGCTGAGAGAGGTCTCAAATGTTCCTGTGATATTTGCAAGCGCACGCACCAGCGAGACAGACAGGATAACCGGATTTGACATAGGCGGCGACGATTATCTTCCAAAGCCTTATTCGATGAAGGAACTGCTTTCAAGGATAAATGCGCTGATAAGGCGCACATACGGCAGCACGGACAAGGAAAAGACAGTCAGCTTCGGAAACATTACGGTAAATATCACTGCAAGGACGGTCACACGTGACGGCAAGGCGGTAAACCTTTCGCTGAAAGAATTTGATCTGCTTGCATATCTTTGCGAGCATAAAAATGAGGCGATCGCCAAGGACAAGCTGATAAATGAAGTCTGGGGTGCGTTTTCTATGGTTGAGCCGTCAACACTGACGGTACATATCCGCTGGCTGAGAGAAAAGCTGGAAAGCGAACCTGCGAAGCCCCGTTTTATAAAGACAGTATGGGGAGTAGGATACATTCTGGAGGATAAGTGATGAAGACTAAACTTTTTACGCAGGCGCTTGTGTTCTCGATCCTGATCGCGCTGGCAGGAGTATTGTTTTACATGATAAATTCCAAGACTAATCTTGATGAGGCACGAAACGATCAGATCGTTTCGGTCAATGAGATACAGACTGTTATACGTCAGGGCGACACGCAGAAAGCTGACGAACTGCTCACAGACCTTGAGGAACAGCTGCGCACTCTTGATGTCAAAACAAAAGCGAATTACAGCATAGTATGGATATGCCTTATCGCTGCGACGTTCATTTTCCTGAATGCTTTATACACATATTTTGCGGTACTGCGCCCGTTCGCTAAGCTTGAAAAATATGCGGGAGAGCTGGCAGCGGGAAACTTTGACATACCGCTTCAATATGAGCGCAAGAACTATTTCGGAAAGTTCACATGGGCTTTTGACAGTATGCGCCGTGAGATAATCTCTGCACGGGCAGGCGAAAAGCAGGCGGTGGAAAACAACAAGACGGTCATCGCTACGCTCTCCCACGACATAAAGACTCCTGTTGCATCTATACGTGCTTATGCAGAGGGTCTTGATGCTTACCTTGACAACTCCCCCGAAAAGAGACACAGGTATCTTGACGTTATCATGCGCAAGTGCGACGAGGTCTCAAAGCTTACAAACGACCTGTTCATACACTCGCTGTCCGACCTTGAAATGCTGGACATAAAGGCTGTTGACACAGAGGTCTGCAGACTGCTCGAAGAAACGATAGACGAACTTGATCCGCAGGGAAATGAGATACATTTTGAAAAGCCTGACAAGAAGTTTATCACTGTTGCTGACCCTGACAGGCTAAAGCAGATAGTTGAAAACATCATAACCAATGCAAGAAAATATGCAAAGACTGATATTGATGTTGCCGCAGAGTACAAGGACAGGACTCTTGCGGTAAGATTCACCGACCACGGCGGCGGAATCCCTGACGAAGATATGGCTTTTGTCACTGAAAAGTTTTACAGGGGTCACAAAGGCGCTGCGGGAAGCGGTCTGGGACTGTATATAGTAAAGTATCTTTGCAGCAAGATGGGTGCAGAGCTTTTACTGAGAAATACGGGGAACGGGCTTGAGGTAACGGTGACGCTGAAAGAAAAAAATCCTTCCCAGGTATCTTAAGGATTTCTTAATAACTTTTTCTGTATGATGTAGATACAGTAAAGAACAAAAGGAAACCTGGGAGGACAAAAGATGAAAAAAGCAATACTTACAGCAAAGGAACTGTGCAAGAGCTTTGCACACAACGGCGGACAGCTGCACATAATCTCAAATGTGGATATGGAGCTTTTTGAAGGCGATTTCACGGTAGTAATGGGAGCTTCGGGCTCAGGCAAGTCTACCCTGCTTTATGCCCTCAGCGGTATGGACAGGGCGACAAGCGGCAGCATCATGTACGGAGATATGGACATAGCAAAACTCAAAGAGAAAAAGCTTGCAGAGCTTCGCCACACGGATTTCGGTTTCGTTTTCCAACAGATGCATCTGGTAAGCAATCTGACTATCTTTGAAAATGTCGCTGTTACGGGCTATCTCAACAAGTCGGTCAGCGCAAAGGAAACAGACAAAAGAGTAGACGAGCTGCTCGAAAAGATGAACATTTCCCACATCAAGACTCACCTGCCTTCACAGGTATCGGGCGGTGAACAGCAGAGATGTGCTATCGCAAGGGCTGTTATCAACAAGCCGAAACTGATATTTGCTGACGAGCCGACAGGAGCGCTGAACAGAAAAAATACGGGCGATGTTCTTGATCTGCTTACTGAACTTAACCGCAGCGGTCAGAGCATACTTATGGTAACGCATGACGTGCGTGCGGCTGCAAGAGCAAACAGGATACTTTATCTTTCAGACGGAAAGATACTCGGCGACCTTCCTCTCCCTCCATACAAAGAGGAAGACATCAAGAGCCGTGAAGCACAGATAAACGCATGGCTCACATCACTTGAATGGTGAGGTGAGAGCATGGAGATATTCACACTTGTAAAGGCTAACATCAAAAGGCGCAAAGGCGCATTCATCGCAGTTATGCTGCTTACGGCGATAATCATTTCGTCGTCGCTGTCTATCTTCAACTTTCTCGACAGCAAGGACAAGGCGCTTGAGGATTCCTTCAAAGACTTAGGCGATCCTACCGAAGTCTGCCTTGTTTCCATCAATTATTACAAGCCTGAGCTTGAAGACAAGGTGAGCAGCCTTGACATCGTCAAAAAGCTCGATGTTTATGATGCGCTCGAAAACTGGTACAACAACAATACATCAAACAGAGTCGGCAATTCCAACGACGGCAACAGCTATTTCTATATGAAGCTGCACGACGGCATCAGGCTGATAAACTCCGATGTTACAGGTCTTGAAGATAATACTCCCGCACTTGAAAAGGGTGAAGTATATCTGCCTCTGGGCTGTAAGGAAAGGCTGAACTGCAAGGTCGGAGACACGCTTGAGACTTGCTTTTATTATGCAAAGTATGAGTTTACGATAAAGGGTTTTGTTCAGGAACCGCAGAACGGCTCATCGCAGATAGGCTGGAAGCAGGTATTCATTTCCGACGAGGACTTTGACGAGCTTTCAAAAATATCCGCAGAAACAAAAGCAGACCCGAAATACAAAAACGACGAGGCTGTTCAGGAAGGCATCGAGGTCAAGCTGTTCAATGTATTCAAGGCAGACAGCTATGAGGGCAGCGACGCACAGTTCCAAAAAGATGTGAACCTCGCAACAAAGCTGGACGACCTGTCGGCAGGCACTCTTACAAAGGCGCAGTCGGTCAACTACTCTGCCCTGCTGTCCGATGTACTTTCAAAGATAGTGCTTGCGTTTATCATTATGCTGTTCGTGGTAGCTCTGGTCATTATGGGACACAGCATTTCAAGCGAGATAGAGATAGACCGCAAAAAGCTCGGAATTCTCAAATCTCAGGGATTTACCACACACAAGATAAGGCTTATCATGGAAGTGCAGTATATCATGGCTATGATAATAGGTGTTATACTTGGTATCATCGGTGCGTTCTTCCTTTCAGGTGTTATCGCTGATGTGTTCGTTGAGAGCGTAGGAACTCCCGTTGAGATCAGGGTCAGCATTCTGAAAGCTATAATTATCATTATCGCACTGATAGGCATTTCTCTGCTCGTTATGACCATCAAGACTCACAAGGTCACAAAGATCTCGCCTGTAAAGGCTATCACGGGACAGAAGGACGAGGTCTACTTTGACAGCAGGCTGAAAATGGGATTGAGCAAAAAGTTCCTCTCGCTCACTCTCGGCATCAGACAGTTCACCTCAGCAAAACGCCGCTACATCAGTATGCTGATAATCTCCTCGCTGCTTATGTTCTTCATGGTGTCGATAAATCTTATCGCAAGTCTTGTTACCTCACGCAACGCCCTTGAAATGATGGGCATGGAGGTAACACAGCTTGATATGAGCGTCAACTATGCAGGCGAAGAACTTTTAAGCATAGATGAGGCTGAAAAGATTGCCGTGGATATAATCGAAAAATACACCACGGTAGAAAAGAAATATGCTGTCAACGGCAGCTACTGCTCTATAAACGGCTACAAGATATACTGCCGTGCATACAAATATCCCGAATACATCGGCGGTGTTATCAAGGGCAGAAACCCAAGGCAGAAAAACGAGATACTCATCACTCAGCTTGTCAGCGACGAGTTCGGCTGGAAGACAGGCGACAAGGTGACTGTCGCAGGCAGAAAGGGCGAGCTGGAATGTATCGTTTCGGGCATTTATCAGTCCACGAACGATGCAGGTATGGTATTTGCGATACCTTTCGAAGCATTTGAAACAATTAATCCTGATTTCAGGATAGGTTATGAAGGCTTCGTTATCAAGGACGAGAGCAAAGCTCAGCAGATAGCTGACGAGATAGACAAGGCACTTGTAAATGACAAGGGCGAAAAGAAAGGCTCGTGCAGCTACTGGGACATCGACAGCGAAGGCGATGAGATGTACGAAAGCGAGATAAATCTGCTCAAAGGGATAATTTACAGCTTCTCAGGCATATTCATGCTGATAGCTGTGGTGCTGCTCTGCACAAAGGCATTTGTTCTTGAAAGGCGTGACATCGGCATATACAAGGCTGTCGGCTTTACATCTTCAAAGCTCAGGCTTTCGTTTGCTATGAGATTTTCATTCGTGGCACTTCTCGGCGGTATAATAGGTGTGGTTCTTTCAGCTCTTTGCACACAGAAAATGATGGAGCTGCTGCTCAGGGCGATAGGCATATGCTACCTCGACCTTGAAACAAAACCGCTTGATATAATCATTCCTATGGCACTGCTGATCGTCGGATTCTTTGTGTTTGCTCTTATCGCTTCACGTAAGATAAAGAAAGTAGAAACAAGAGAACTTGTGGTAGAATAAATCAGAATTTAGCGGAGCAAAGCTCCGCTTTGATTTTTCTAAGGGGAAAACCTATAGGGAAGACAAGGAAGCCTTGCCTTACGGCGTAGGTGCGCGGACTTTTCTTCCCTACGGTTTTCCCCTTAGTATCCCTTTTCCCTTCACCTATCTTTTGCCGCCACCAACTCAATATCCTGTGCAGGCGGCATAATGCTGCAAGACGCAGTTCGACTGGGCTCGCTGCTACGCCACTTGCGACCTACGAAGTCATTTGGCGGACAGTTTTGTTCATTCCTAATCTTATGAAAAGATTTGCACCCGAAGGGGTAAAGCGTTCGCTTGCGAACGGTTTGGGGCATGACCGGAAAGCCCCCAAAAACAAGAACTCTACACCTTAACAAAGTGAAAGCCCGGAGCAGCACAAAGGTCGCTGTCACCACAAACGAATATGCGACGGACAAGCGCGCCGCCGCCGCGGTAAATTCTGATTTATATTTTATTATTCAGATGAAAAAAGCTCGCAGGAATTATGCCTGCGAGCTTTGATGTTTTTATACTTATGCCCAAGGGTCTGCGGACTTTGGTTCACGAATGTCTGAAAGCAGATAATTCTCCCACAGGAACCACTGACCTGTTGAACCCTGTTTTCTGAGGTCAAGATAACGGATAGTATCTGCTCCGCCTGACTTGATAAACATTCTTGCATAGCCCTCGTTCTGATAGGTGTATGGATTCGTCTCAACTGTGATGGTATAAGGCTGGGACGGTGTATAATCATTATCAGGTGTTGCGCCGTGGAAGAACGAGAACGGCTTATACTCCTTACCCTTGATACGATCACGGAGAAACTGCTTATCATAATCGGAAAGAGGCTTTGGTCCTTTAAGGAAATTGAGCATCTCGATGCCGATGTCAGGTGCTGCTGCATATGCACAAAGAGCGCATACTGTAAGTGCGGCGGTGTCATAGACAGACTTGAGCTGTGCCTGAGGCAGAGCCTTCATCTGCTCTACGCTTTCAGGAAGAGCGGCAAAGGTTATTGTCTTGGGTCCTGTTTCCTTTCCCATGTTTGAAACTGCACCTGAGATCCCGCCTGCTGCTGCGTTTTTAAGGTTGTCAAAAATACTCATATGATCTACACTCCTTTTAATATTGATTATAAAACCTTGGTCACATTATATCACATCTTTATTAATATTGCAAGTGTAAAAATCATTTTTCTGCTTCTTTACAAACAAATCGGATTATGCTATACTTTTGTTGACAAACAGCTATGGGAGTGATAGGCGTGTTCGGTAAATGGGAAGTTTTTTCCGCAGGCAGCGGTTCACGAAGCACTGCTAATTTTGAACACAACTGCGCAGTCTGCCGAAAGCTTGACGGCGGATTCCTGAACGGGCAGGGCACAGAGCCTGTCTGCTCAGCAAGGTACGGCAAATACGATATGGCGCACTGCGGCTGCGAGATAATCGCTGTATACAACGTGATGAAGCTTCTGCACATGCCGCAGGATCTTGCACAGCTGATCTGCGAATTTGAGGAGAACAGGCTGATGTATTTTCTGAACTCGGCGGTATTCGGTTCAGACCCGAAAAAGCTGCGGAAATTCTTTGACGCTCACGGTGCGGGTTACGAATACTACACGGACAGGCAGCACTTTTTTGACAACGCTTCACGCTCCCCTTTCGGCATAGTCGGCTTCTGGGTTAACACATACTCCAAGCACCCGATCAACAAGTTTTCATCGGGGCTTCACACGGTGGCTTACACGCTGGACAGGAAAAGCGGTGAGGTCAGCGTTTTCAACCGATACAACGGCGACACCAAGCCTCGCACCTACAAGGATATGCGGGAATTTCTCGACGACCGCAGGTTTATTTGCGGATATTTGTTCCCGAACAACTGATAAAAAAACACATCGGTCTTCCCCGATGTGTTTTTTATTGCTGTGAATCAAGCAACTGCTGAATAAACAGTTCCTGTTTTCCTTTATTACGATCTGTGAGTCTGCGAAAATTTTTTATCAGTAATATCTCTTCATCTGTGAGGGTCGGCTTTGAGATGCCTTGTTTGAAATTCGTTCGCCCTGCTATATAGTCAAGGCTTACCTTGTAATAATCTGCGAGTGTAACGGCAAAATCCAGCGGTACGCTGTGCTTGCCCTGTTCGTAATTTGTATAGGTGGTTTTGTGCATTTTCAGCTCCTCGCAAAGCTGCTGCTGTGTCAGATCGCAGTCCTCACGAAGATCACGGATACGCTGATAATGTTGCATAAGATACAAAGCCTCCTTTTGTGTATTCCAACGAAATTATACCACAAAAGATGTATTTGTATTGCAATAATACATAATTTGTGGTATTATTACACATGTGAAACATCGTTTGTTGTATTTTTTGAGGAAAAAGCACAAATATGTATCTGCTAAAAATACATAATTCAGGAGGAATATAGTATGAAAAGGATATTATCTTTGATTCTGGCATTAGTCTTGTGTGCTGGGTGTCTGGCGGGGTGCGAAGACAGCTCAAAGACTGAAAGCAAAAAGACTGAAAGCTCATCAAAGGCGAAGATAACGACAACGACAGCTACCAATAGCAAAACCGAAAGTTCATCTACGCAGGAGATAAAAGTGCAGAACGTTGATCCGTTCGAGTCACTGTCCGTGACATTTGAGGGGACAGCACCATATGCAACAATACTCCTCAGCGACAATAACAAGTTTATGAACGGCGGCAGCTCAGTGTGCGAATTCAAGGCAGACAAAACGGAGAATCTGAAAAAAGGCGACATCGTAACTGTCACAGCTTCTTGTCTCAAAGAAGACGTATACAATTTCACTCAAACCCAAAGGGAATATTTAGTCGAGGATGTTGCCGAATATGTTTCAAAGCTTGAAGATGTTCCGGAGGACGTAATGGACAAGTTAAAAAAGCAGGCTGAGGATATGCTGACCGCAGAAGGAGCAACATGGGAATACAAGAATAAGATAGTCAAGAAAGAATTTTTAGGCAACTATTTCCTAATGGCTAAGGAAGGCGTTGATATTGGTGACTCGACAGTAAACGAACTTACTCTTGTATATAAGGTCGAAACCTCGATGAACGGTATCGCCAATGAAAAGCAAAAGGACGAGTGGAACAACTATAAGGAGTACTATTACGCAGCATTCTCAATACCAGACCTTGTGATAAAGCCTGACGGAAAGTGTTCATTTAAGATCTCTGAGCTTACTATGTCCGAAAATGAGGTATATAGCGATTACGGTCGTATGGATTTTCTCACTGGAGATATTATGATAAATTATAAATATAAAGGATACAGAGATCTTGACAGCTGTTTCAAGAATATTGTATCTCAGTATGTAGATAAATACACTTATGTAACTACCGTTGACAAAAAAGCATAATAAATTCAAAAGAGCAGAACGAACAAATCGTCCTGCTCTTTTGCTATATAGGGGGAGAGAGATGTAAGCTATTTATTATAATTGCCTGTTGCAAGCTGGACGACCTTATATGCGCCGTCATACAGCCCTGCTTTATTATTCCTGCCGATATTTTCTATCATATTCAGCAGAGCTTCATCATTATTCTGAAGCAGGTCGAGCATGGTATATATCTGCGGCAGAGTGTCGCACTCATACGTTCCGTCGCCGACTTCGGCTGCTCTGATCGCTCCCCAGCGCTCGTGCCCGCCGACTCTCTTTATCATCAGTTTCGGCACGGGATAGAACGAAAGCTCACTGGGCTTTGTGATGAGGACATCGGTTGCTCTCATCAGCAGGTTCGTTGAATAGACGGCTGCGAAAATATCATCGTTGCAGAATGCGTGAACACCTGTTACATCGCCGTCTATCGCATCTGCACAGAAGCTTTCCGTTTCGGCAAAATCGTTGAAATGCTCTTTTGCGGCTGACAGTTTTGGAAGCTTCAGTTTCAGCTGTTCCCAGACGTTTTTATGGTCGCCGACATTTACAAACAGCGCAGCCTTGTTCCGTTTTATCTTTGGCAGCAGCCTTGCGATCACGCGCGCAAAGATGTCTACCTGTGCGCCTGCTCCGCCTACGGTGAGAAGATACCTTCTCGGCTTGCCTTCTTTTATGCGTTTGATTCGGGCAGCGTTGTCGCTGTCGATATTGGCTGTAAGCTCGTCGTCAACGTAATGTCCGACATCGAAAAGCGTTCCGTCGGGCATAGGTCTGAGTCTGCGCTTTGCCATTTCACGCAGAGCTTTATATCCGAGATATGCGGACGGAGTCTGGACGGTATGAATACTGCCCTCGGCGTAGTGCAGAGCCATGGGCCAGTTGTCAGGGATAGCGTTCACGACATTTTTAAAGCCTGCGTGGACAGCCGCCTGTGCGGGCCAGACGTGAGTTGCGATGAACGGGACATCTTTGGGCAGGCTCTTTATCGCATTAGCCATAAGCTCGGCGTTTTTCTGATCGACTGCATTATACGAGAGCTGCTTGAACATATCGTAGTTCACAGGCTCCCAGACGAGTTTATTGAACACTCGGCTTTTCTGCGAGATCCTTGAACCGAGGGAATAAAGCTCGTTCTGATGTGCGATTATCTTTGAGCAGGTCGTACCTTCAAGCGAACACAGGTCGAGCCAGTAAGGAACATAGCCCAGTTTTCTCGCAGCTGAAGCCATTGCCATGGAAATGCGGTAATGACCGAAGCCCATACGGATATTGCCGATGATGACCGCATTTTCAGGCAGGGTCAGTTCGTCTTTATCGCTGAGGTACAGTTCCTGAACGCCGAGAGACTTGCCGATCACGGCGTTCTCTTTCGAGGCGAAGTGATACTGTGTGGTGCTGTCGTCGCCGAATTTTCTGATAAAGTCACGCTTGCTCTTTTCAGCCTTTTTTATCACGCTGTCAGGCATTTTGTTTCCGAAGATCACACTTGTTCGATCCATATCTCTTACCATCCTTTCCATAGCTTCCATCCGTTGTTTTTGTCAAAGTCGGAGGGTATTTTTTGTATGATATTACAGTTGACAAACAATAATGAATGTGGTATGATACTTTTAGTATCATATGATAGTTAGTCTATCACCATTCATATAATAACACGAAAAAAGGTGATTGTCAAGTGGAATATCAAAAATATCTTTCTCAGCTTAAAAAGAACAACATTGAAGCAGCTGTAAATGCTGCTTGCGAACTGTTTCGTGAAAACGGGATAGACAGCGTTAAGATGACAGATGTTGCACGCAAGGCGAAGATAGGCGTTGCTTCGCTTTACAGATACTTTGAGACAAAGGAACAGCTCGTTATCGCCTGTGCTGTACGCATGTGGGAGCAGGTCATAGGGAACATTCTTCCTGAGATCAAAAGCGAAGGATTTGATGATCTGAACGGTTTTGAAAAGGTCTCAAGGATATTCGGTGTTTACAAGCTGCTTTGCGACAAGTACAAGGATTTTGTGAAATTCGTGGCGCTGTTTGATTCCTACTGTCTTAATAATAATGTAGAACCGAGCAAGCTTGCAGACTACGAGCAGATCATCACTACTCTTTACAGATATTTCAGCGATGCCTTTGACTGCGGCATACAGGACGGCAGCATAAGAAAAGACGTTGATAAAAAGAAATTCTATCTGACCTGCAACCATGCTCTCATGGCTGTGGTGCAGAAGCTTATATCCGGCGAGATACTCTCTCAGGACGACTTTGAAGATTCAAGCGAGGTCGATATAATGACAGACATCTTTCTGAGTTATATCAAGGCTCGCAGTTAAGGAAAGGAGATGCATGGGTATGAAAAAACCGATCACCAACAAAGTGCTGTGGATATTTGCCGTGGGTCAGTTCGGCTGGAGCCTGCTGGCAGGGCTTATCAGCAACTGGCTGGTATTTTACTACACGGGAGACGGCATCCTTGCAGGAAAGATCACGCAAGGCCCGGTATTTTTAGGGCTTACGATAATAGGTCTTATCACTGCTTTCGGACGCATATTCGATGCAGTCACCGACCCGATGATAGCAGGTATGTCGGACAGGTCGAAAAATCCAAAGGGCAGACGTATACCTTTCATGCGTGTCGCTTCTATCCCGTTTGCTCTTGTTACTGCGCTGATATTTATACTTCCCTCTTTTACGTCGGTGGTTATAAATGACGTTATACTGTTCATAGGGCTGGTGCTATTCTATCTGTTCATGACCTACTGCACACCTTACAACGCTCTTATCCCTGAGCTTGGAAACACACAGAAAAACAGAGTCAATGTTTCGACATACATCTCTCTGACCTATATACTTGGTCTTTCTATCTCCTATCTTGTTCCCAACGTTGCGGGATTATTCTCTTTCGCAGGCAAGGCAGGCTCGATAAGGATAGCTATCGGCGTTATGGCTCTTATCGCTGCGGTTTGCATGATGATACCTGCTTTTCTCATCAAGGAGAGCGATTACATCGACGTTAAGCCCAGCGAGACAGACTCGATGCAGTCGCTGTTCAAGACGTTCAAGAACGGTCAGTTCAGACGCTTCGTTTACTCTGACGTTATCTATTTCTTTGCGGTGACGCTTTTCCAGACGGGACTTGCTTTCTACGTTACCAAGCTTATGAACGTATCGGACTCAAACACATTCATGCTGTCGGTAATAATGACTGTTTCAAGCCTGCTGCTTTATCTGCCGGTAAACAAGCTTGCGCAGAAAACAGGCAAAAAGGTACTTGTGATCTTCGGATTTTTCTTCTACACGGGAGTGTTCGTGCTGACCTCGATGTGCGGTGAGGGTATCATCTGGGGATACATCATAGCTGCTCTGGCAGGAATCCCGATGGCGATACTGGGCATACTTCCGCAGGCTATCGTTGCGGACATCTCGGAGGCTGACGCTATCGAAACAGGTGAAAAGCGTGAGGGTATGTTCTTTGCGGCAAGAACTTTCGCTTTCAAGCTCGGTCAGGCTGTTTCGCTGCTGGTATTCACTTCGGTAACAGCTGCCGACACAAAAGCATCTTACAGAGCAACAGCGATAATTGCTGCTGTCTGCTGCACAGTCGGCGCTCTGCTTCTTATGCTTTACAACGAAAAGAAGGTAATGGAAAAGATCTCTGTCAATGCAAAGGACTGAAAGGAGAAGCTAAATGAACAGCTTTAAGATAAGGCTTCGTGCCAAGGACGGCATTCACGCTTACAGATTTGCTTCAAATGCACAGTGCGCTTTTTTCAGCGCTAAGGTCATAAACACGGACAAAAGAATAAAGCTGGTGCTTGAACCGAAGACAAAGTTCAGGCTGCTGAGCGTTGAATATACAAGGTCATATACTTTTGAGCCTGCACAGCAGATATTCCTCAACGGATACCAGAGCTGGACATACAGCCCGGAAAGGTCTTTACATGAGGCTGACAGGGCGCTTAAATATCTCCCGTCTGCTGTTACGGACAAATACGGGCTTGACAGGTACGGAGACAGCTTTTTCTACCGCGGCAAAAACAGCAGGAGCGTTCATCACGGATACTCGTATGCTTATATCAGAAACGGCATAGGTTACACGCTGTTCGGGAGCCTTGCGGAAAACACGGGCTTTACGGTGATAAAATTCAACACGAGAAAGCACGAGGTCACTTTTGCAAAGGACTGCTCGGGCAGGCTCGTAAAGGACGGTTACACGGCACTTGACGTTTGCATATACAACGGAGTCGAGGACGAGGTCTTTGACCGCTGGTTTGAAGATATGGGCATAGAAAAGCCGCAGACGCCGAAAATGCTCGGTTACACGAGCTGGTACGACCACTATCAGAATATAGATGAGCTGAAGATACTAACAGACCTTGCAGGACTGGACAGTATGCCTGCAAAGCCTGATGTTTTTCAGATAGACGACGGCTTTGAGACTTTTGTGGGCGACTGGTTCGATGTTGACGGTGAGAAGTTTCCGAACGGTCTTGAGCCTATCGTCAAGAGCATAAACGCAAAGGGACTGACCGCAGGGATATGGCTTGCGCCTTTTGTCTGCGAGAAAAACTCGAAGCTTTACCGTGAACACCCTGACTGGCTGCTCAGCGACAGGAGAGGCAGGACGGTGTTTGCAGGCGGAAACTGGAGCGGTGCTTATGCTCTGGACATTTATAACGGACAGGTGCGTGAGTACATCAGAAAAGTGCTTGCACATTACAGGCAGCTTGGGTTCAGGCTGTTCAAGCTCGACTTTCTGTATGCAGCGTGCATGATACCAAGGCGTGACAAGACCCGTGGAGAAGTCATGACGGACGCTATGGATCTTTTGAGAAAAGAGCTTGAAGGCTGCATGATACTCGGCTGCGGAGTTCCTCTTGCATCCGCTTTCGGCAAGGTGGAATTCTGCCGCATAGGCTGCGACATGACTCTTGATTTCAACGACAAGCCGCATATGCGACTTACGCACAGCGAAAGGCCTTCGACAAAGAATACTATGGCGGACACTATTTTCAGGCGGCAGCTTTCGGGCAGAGCTTTCCTAAACGACCCTGATGTTTTCCTGCTGCGTGATGAGAACACTCAGCTCACAGCGATGGAAAAACAGAATCTTGCTTTTGTCAATGCGTTGTGCGGTGGTCTTTTGTTCACTTCGGACAACTGCTCTGATTACAGCGAGTGGGCAATAGAAGTTTTCTCTCAGGCTCTGAAACTGAGAGATGCTAAGGTCACGGGCGCATTCACTGAATGCGGCACGGTGTTTGTTACCTACCAGCTTGACGGCAAGGAGAAAACACTTAAACTGTGCCGATAAAAACGCTTAAAACAGCCTTTTCATTTTTTAACACCCCTTTAATAAACTGTCTCTGTTTTTCTTTCGCAGAGACAGTTTTCTTTGTAACAGCGTGGATTTTAAAATGTAAAATTTGTGTGAACACTCTTTACAATCAAAGTCGAAGAATGTATAATATAGGTACAAAATTATATGTTTGGGAGGTCGAAAAATATGGCTGACGAAAAGAAGGAAAAGAAGGGCTTTATTAAGGAGTTCAAGGAGTTCATTTCCAGAGGCAGTGTTCTGGATATGGCTGTTGGTATCATCATCGGCGGTGCTTTTACAGCTATCGTTAAATCACTCGTTGAGGATATCTTCACTCCACTTCTGGGACTTATTCTCGGTCAGGTCAACTTCAAAGGACTCAGCATCAAGGTCGGCGACGCCCAGATCATGTATGGTCTGTTCATTGAAGCTATCGTAACATTCCTGCTCACAGCTTTCTGCGTATTCCTGTTGATAAAGACTATCAACCGGTTCCGCAAGAAGAAGGAAGAAGAACCTGACGAGCCGGATCCGCAGATCGTTCTGCTCACAGAGATCAGAGACCTGCTTGCTAACGGTAAGACAGACGAAGCTGTTGAGAAGCTCGAAAACAAAGAAGAATAATACATAACAAAGCAAAGCCTCCTGTAGAATACGGGAGGCTTTTTGGTTAGATACTTCACGTTTATATAGCTCTTTTCTTAAAGACTTCTTAATCTTAGCTGTGCTATAATAAAGCTGTAAACAATACAGATCTCAGACTCAAGGAGATGAAAAAATGAGGCTCGAAAGAAAACAGAGATACACGCCAGTCACCGACAAGGACCGCAGATGCGGAGACATTATTTATCACTCGTTTCGTGGGACAACGATATACATCCTGCGTGGTAAGAACGGAGATATGCTCATAGACACGGGGCTTTTCCACGTTCGCAGGGCTGTTGAGAAATGGGCAAAGAGGTATAATATCAAGTATATTTTCATCACGCATGCTCACGCCGACCACGACTGGAACGCACGGCATTTCAAAAAGGTCTTCGGCGCAAAGCTGCTTTTGAACCGAAAGGATTTCGCGCTGCGCAGCAGGTTCAGACCGATGAGCCCAACACGGAATAAATACCGATTGAAATGCGCTCAGCTCAATATTTCCGGAAGCCTTTTCCCAAGCCCGAAATACAGGGTGGATGTTGCGATAAAGAGCGAAGGAAGCAGGCTGCTTGAAAAGCTCGGATTTGACGGAGAATTTGTGTTCCTGCCCGGACACACCCCAGGAATGACTGCGCTTTTGTGCGGAGACACCCTTTACTGCGGCGATGCGTTCACGGCGCTTTTCTATGAGCCTGAGATACCGCCATATGCTATTGACGTAAAAACTATGAAAAAGTCGCTTGAAAAGATACTTGAACTTGACCCCAAATGGCTCGCCTGCGGTCACGGGCTGCCTGTGAAGTTGAGCGATGCCAAAAAGGTCATAAATGATTATCTGAACAAACACGAATGAAAAAGAGGCTGCTGCATATAAAAATGCAACAGTCTCTGTTTTTTCAATATGTGCATATTCTAAAGCCACATTATGCCACGGACCTGTTTGGTATACCAGTCTTTCATATTGACTGAATATATTCGCTTTTTCAGGTAGGCTTCTGTCCAGTCGACACAATAGTTTCCGTACGGGTCGTGCATTCTGAAATAAGTTACACCGTTCTGAACATAATAACCGTAGATTATCTGGAAATGATATGCGCCGCTTGCTGTGCGCAGACCTACAAGCACGAGATTATTGCCGTTGAGAACTCGTTTGATGTCTGTGCCTGTCGGTGCGGTATTAACCTTCGGCGAGAAGCCGTAGGACTTTGCAAGATCGACCAGATTGCACATCAGCGAACCCCAGTTAGATGCGCCGTAAGGGAACGGTATCGGACAGAACGCTGAACACCAGCCGTTCGTATACTGCTTTCTGAGTACGGTATCCTTGTTGAGATTCAGACCTTTGGCGTTAAGCAGCATCGTTACGCTCGTTCCGCCGCAGCCGTAGGTCGCTTTGACCTTGCCGCTGTTTCCCTTGCCGCCAAGCTGGTTGAGCTTTTCAAACTTGATGGTAACATCAGTTCTGAGGGTCGCCGCTTTTACGCTGCAAAGGGCGGTGAGCTTTCCGCTTTTCTTTGCTCTTACGGCAAAAGTATAGGAAGTTGCACTTTTAAGTCCTGAGATGACGGCTGTGTTTTTGCGGACATTTTTAAGATACTTATATTTTCCGTCCGCCTGTCTGATGTAGACATTGTAGGAATCAGCCCCGTCCAGAGCTGTCCATTTAAGCGTTACAGAGGTCTCAGTAGCTTCGGCTTTAAGGTTTTCTATCTTCTGATCCGAAACGCCGAGAGTCCTGAACGTGATCTTGCTGCTCTGAGTATATTTTCCGTTTGCCTGTCCTTTTATGCAATAAGTATATTTAGTCTGAATATCAAGACCTGTCAGGGTTATGCTTGTACTGCGTGTATAGGTCTTGAAGGCAAATGTTCCGTTTTTGCATCTGACGTAGATATTATATGTATCAACGCCTTTTTGCTCATTCCACGAAAGAGTTACCTTATCATAGTCAGGCTCTGCATTCAGACCTGTTATTTTCAGGCTTTCTATCCCAAGCGTTGAAGCTACGGCATAGCTGTTTTGTGTATACCTTCCGCCTGTCTGTCCTCTGATAAGGAAGCTGTACTCGGTACCCGGGGCAAGCTCATCAACGGTGACTGTGTCCGAATCGGTGGAGGCTGCAAAGGTATAGCCCTCACGGTCATTTCCGATATAGACATTATAGGTCTCAACGCCCTTGACCTTTTCCCAGCTGAGCTGAACATTATCATAGTCGGGCTTGACGGATATATCTTCGATACTGATATTCTCTATCTCATCAGCTGCCTTCGGCGGCTGCTGAGTAGATACGGTTATCTCGGAAGCTCTGGTCGTTTTTGAGACTGCTCTGCCCTTTACGGCAAATGTATATTCTGTTCCTGAATCAAGACCGCCGAGTGTCACGCTGCTTTCGTAGGTGCTTTCGAGCAGCTTTAGTTTGCCTTTTGCGTTCTTTACATATACATCATAGGAAATGATCCCGTCTGTGCTTTCCCAGTCAAGCGTTACCGAGTCGATGCCCGACTCAGCTTCAAGCCCTTTGACAGAAAGCTTTAAGATATTCTTATCAAGCTTTTCGTCTGCGCACTTATCTGCTGTTTTAACGCTTGCGCTGCCGATCATTACATCGCCGGAATCTGTTTGTCCTGTAACGACGAAGTTATAATCCGTTTCAGCTTCAAGCTCAGATATGCACACTGCGCTGCTGCCTGTATTGAGAAGCAGCGTCAGTTCTCCGTTTTTATCCTTTGAGTAGACGC
>CAMZIK010000005.1 GCA_947307175.1 uncultured Clostridia bacterium | reverse complement strand
CGCAAACGGCAGGAGCTGAACGAGAAAGCCTCCTGCGCAGTTTACGGTAAGATCGGGATTGACAAGAACTCCAAGAGCACACACGCTCGGCACCTGCTCACTAAGAGCAAGATAGCTCGTTATATCCTCTGCGACCTCACCTGAAACAATCGGGACCTGACCGCAGTAAGGCTCTTTCAAGCCAAGATCCTTGACAACGCTTAATGTTCCATCTTTGCCGATCGCACCGCCAACATCGAGCTTGCCTTTAGAATTAAGCGGTATCTCAACGATTGGATTCTGTATATATGCCCTTACGTTTCCGAAGCTGTCAGATACGCATATAAGAGCGCCGGCAGGACCGCCGCCTTCCATTCTGACAGTGACGCTGTCCTTCTCGCCTTTAAGACCGAATCCCAGAAGTGAGGTACCCATAGCAAGTCTACCGAGGGCAGCCGTACACACAGCTGAGGTCTTATGTATCTGTTCTATCCTTGATACAATATCTTTACCGTCTATAGCACTGCACACAACTGATGCATCTTTGCTTATCGCACGAACAATTCTTCCCATAGGGGTCATTCTCCTTTATTAGTTCTGTTCTTCATTCTTCTTTTTGCAGACCCAAAGCACACGCTGACTTGTTTCCTTAACAGGTCCAAGTGAAAAGTCATCATACTTTCCGATAAGCTCAAAGCCGTTTTTCATAAGCTCCTGCTCGATAAACTCATCATCAAAAAGTATCTCGGTGAAATCGTCGCTGTACCTTGAATATCTGCCGTCCTTTTCTTTGCTGAAAAAGTCAAGATAAATATGCACGCTGCCGTCATCATTCAGTTCGTTCTGCCAGGCACAGAAGAAGTCCTCATTATCAAAATTGAAAGCATAGTTTGCAAGCACCTGTCTGTGTTTATACTCAGTATTGAGGTCAAAAATAAACAAGCCTCCGCCGCATGTGAACATAGACACACGTTCAAAGGCTTTTTGGAGCTGCTGCTTATTTTTCAGATGATTAAGGCTGTCAAGCAGACAAACTGTACAGTCGACCGCACCGTACAGATCGAGATTTGTCATATCCTGAAGCAGAAGTGTAACGGGAAGGTCCTTTCCTTCAAATCTTTGCTGCGCAATATCAAGCATCTCAGGCGAGTTGTCCACTCCGACAACATCATAACCCTTCCGAGCAAGCTTTTCGCTGAGTTTTCCCGTACCGCAGGCAAGATCAAGGACGACCTCCTTATAATCAGCATATCGCTGAACAAGATCATCAACAAGCTTCGCAGCACCGTCATGATCTACATTTTCAGTAAGGCGGTCATAAAACCATGCAAAGTTTTCGTACCCTGTATCCATCAATTATTTTCTTTCTCTTTGTTTATCTTTTCAAAAACGATATTGTATCCGCCGCTGCCGTCATAGGACAAAGATCTGTTCACACGGCTTATAGTTGCAGTTGAAGCGCCTGTTTCACGGACTATCTCGCTGTAAACATTGTTCTCCATAAGCATTCTTGCTACCTGAAATCTCTGCGAAAGAGCTTTCAGTTCGGGTATCGTGCAAAGATCTTTAAAAAATGATCTGCACTCCTCAACTGTTTCAAGATGTAAAATAGCATTATAAAGCTCGTCCAGCTTATTTATATCGATACGGTCTTTCATGAAAAAATCTCCTTTGCTATTTCATAGTGTAAAGTGTTAAACCACAATAAGAGTTTAACACAAAAGCATTGAAATGTAAAGGAGATTTGTGAGTTTATTTTTATGAAATTCTAAATTTTTATTTATTAAGATACAACATTTAACTTAAATCCAAACCTTATTCATCTGCAACTTCTTCGATTATCTCACGGATACGTTCAACACCCTCGCCGGTCACAGCTGAAAACTCAACAAAAGTAATATCCTCAAAGCAAGGTATCTCGTTTTTGAAACTTTCCATTCGCTGCTTGCGCTGTGTCGGTTTGAGTTTGTCGGCTTTGGTAAACACGATCACAAACGGTATCTCGCTGTCGATAAGGAAATCAAGCATCTGAAGATCATCCTTGGAAGGTGCATGTCTCATATCGATAAGCTGAAAGACAAGTCCCAGCTCTCTTTCTCCGTCACCAAGGTAACCGCCGATAAGGTCTCCCCATTTTTTCTTCTCTGATTTTGAGACATTTGCATATCCGTATCCGGGGAGATCAACGATATAAATATTTTCAAGTGAATAGAAATTTATAGTTACTGTTTTTCCGGGCATTGAGCTGACTCTTGCAAGGCTCTTGCGGTTGAATATTTTATTGATAAGCGAACTTTTCCCCACATTCGAGCGCCCTGAAAATGCTATCTCGATCCTGTCCGACTTGGGTATCTGCTTTATATCAGCATAAGATGTTACAAATTCCGCTTTATTGATATTCATACCTGCTCCTCGTCATATCATACCGTTAATTTCTTTCTGCCTCGGGTCTTCTTGTTAGGCATAAGCTCAAGGTTCATCTTATGTCCGTTCTTTTCCTTTACAAGAGCTGCTTCAAGGACATCGTCAATGGTCTTGGCATAAATGAACTCAACATTCATCTTGACAATATCCTCTACCTCATCGAGATCACCCTTGTTCGCAAACGGAATAACACAAGTCTTTACACCTGCTTTATAAGCTGCCATTGTTTTTTCACGCAGACCGCCTATCGCAAGGACTTTTCCTGTAAGCGTTATTTCACCTGTCATTGCAATATCGGAACGGACCTTGATACCGCTGAGAGCCGAAACGATAGCTGTTATCATCGTCACGCCTGCCGACGGACCGTCCTTCGGGACAGCGCCCTCGGGTGCATGGATATGTATATCCTTTTTCTCGTAAAAGTCTTTCTCTATACCGAACTTATCGGCTATGCTGCGGCAGTAGCTCACTGCTATCCTTGCAGATTCCTTCATGACATCGCCGAGAGAACCTGTAAGCTCTATCTTTCCCTTGCCGTCAAGCACCAGAACTTCAAGCGGCATGATAACTCCGCCAACAGATGTCCATGCAAGACCGTTTACGCAGCCTACGCTGTTTTCAGCCGAAACAAGATCAGGAAGATATTTCTCATGTCCGAGATACTTGCTAAGGTTTGAAACGTTGAACGAAACTGTCTTGGTATTATTTTCAACTATTTCTCTTGCAGCCTTTCTGCAAAGCGTTGCTATCGTTCTTTCAAGCTTTCTGACACCAGCTTCTTTTGTATAGCTGTCGATAAGCTTATAGAGCGCATCGTTTGTGATACGCATCATTGAAGAAGTAAGCCCATGCTTTTCAAGCTGTTTTTTAACAAGGTGGCGTTTAGCGATATTATACTTTTCCTCTCTTGTATAGCTTGAAAGCTCTATAACTTCCATTCTGTCCAGAAGCGGAGCCTGAACGGTATCGAGCGTATTTGCTGTCGTGATGAACAACACTTCGCTCAGGTCAAACGGTATTTCGAGGTAATGATCTCTGAAAGCGTTGTTCTGCTCGCTGTCGAGCACTTCGAGCATAGCCGAGGAAGGGTCGCCTCTGAAATCATTTGACATCTTGTCTATCTCGTCGAGCAGCATAACAGGATTCATGCTTCCTGCCTGCTTCATGGCATTGATAATACGTCCCGGCATTGAGCCTACATAAGTCTTTCTGTGACCTCTGATGTCGCTTTCGTCCTTGACTCCTCCAAGAGAAACTCGGACAAAGTTTCTGTCCAGCGCTCTTGCAACGCTCTTTGCAACAGATGTTTTACCAACACCCGGAGGACCTACAAGACAGAGTATCTGACCCTTTACATTCGGAGCAAGCGCTCTTACGGAAAGGTTTTCAAGAATTCTTTCCTTGACTTTTTTCAGACCGTAGTGATCTTCATCAAGTATCTTCGCAGCTTTCTTGACATCGGTTCTGTCCTTTGTGAAAGAATTCCATGGCAGCGAAAGCACAGTATCTAGATAATTTGTCACAACAACAGCTTCCTGCGAGCCCATCGGCATACGTGAAAGTCTCTTTACCTCGCCGAGAAGCTTTTCCTCGTTCTTTTCATCAAGACCGAGCTTTTTGATACTCTGTGTGTACTTTTCTGCTTCCGTACCCTCAGTATCAGAATCCTCACCGTCAAGTTCACGCTGGAGAGCTTTTATCTGCTCACGAATATAGTACTCACGCTGATTGTCCTCGATCTGCGTCCTTACCTGATCGTGTATCTGCTGTTCAAGTGAAAGGACTTCTATCTCTCTTGAAAGTATCGTCAGCAAAAGCGCAAGCTTTTCACCTACTGTTGAGGATTCAAGCAGTGACTGTCTGTCCTGGAAAGAGAGAGAAATATTAAAGGCTATACTTTCAAAAAGCTCTATTGGTGTTTTAGCGCCGAGTATCTGTGAATAAAGCTCCTGCGGCATTCTGGGCAAAAGCTTTGCATACTCTTCAAAAGCTCTGAGGACTTCTCTGAAAAGTGCGATGACCTCAGTTTTTTCAAGTTTTTCTCTCGGATAGTTATGGAGCATCTTTATCTCTGCTTCATAATAGCCTTTGCGCTCAAACATATTTATAAGCTTTGCCCTGTTGAGACCTTCAACAAGAACACGGTAAACGTTGCCTGTTCTGACTATCTGCTTGACACGCACAACAGTACCTATCAGGTAGCAGTCCTTCTTTTCAGGGTTTTCAACATTTACATCCTTTTGCGCAGCAAGAAAAACAGGAGTATCGTTTTCCATTGCATTTTTGATACTTCTGACCGAAAAGCTCCTTCCCACGTCGAAATACACTGTCATATTAGGAAACACAACAAGATCCCTTGTAGGAACGAACGCCATTATAGTATTATCTTTGATATTTATCTTATCGCTCATAGTCTGGTCCTTTTCTTTCTGAATAAATGATTGAATGATACAGACACTATATCTTTTTTGTCCGCAGTTATATTATAGCACACCGCACGATCATTTGCAAGTGTATAAGCTAACCAGCAGATACAAAAAGAGGCATCCTATAAAGGATACCTCTGTAAAGCTTTGAATTAGTCAGAAACGTATGGGATAAGTGCTACATGACGAGCTCTCTTGATAGCCTTTGTAAGCTCTCTCTGATGATAAGCACAAGTACCTGTAACACGTCTTGGGAGGATCTTGGATCTCTCAGTCATGCACTTTCTGAGCTTTGCGATATCTTTATAGTCAATAGTCTCTGCTCTGTCTACGCAGAACATGCAAACCTTCTTGCGACCTCTCTTCATTGGTCTTGCAGAATTCTTTTCCATAGCCATTGTTATTTTCACTCCTTGCATAAAATGATGTAATGATCTCTTGTCTGACCGTCAGCCGATCAGAATGGTACTCCGTCATCGCTTAAAACATCTTCATAATCGGCAAGGTCACCGATAGAAAGATTTTCATTGTTATTGTTCTCAGGCTGATTGTTTGCCGCTGCTGCAGGTCTGCTCTGATAGCTGTTATTAGAATAGCTGTTAGATGCTCCGCCCTGTTTTGGTTCGCCAGTGAAGCTTACACTGTCAACAAAAACCTCAACGACATTATGCTTTACACCGTTCTTATCGTCATAAGACCTCGTTCTGAGATTTCCTTCGATAGCGATCATTCTGCCTTTACTGAAGTACCTCGAAATGAACTCAGCCTACTGACGCCACGCAACACAGTTGATAAAATCAGTCTGTCTTTCCTCACCCTGCTTTGCAAAGCTTCTTTCGACTGCAATACTGAAACTAAGAACTGAAACGCCGCTGGGTGTCTGCTTCAATTCAAGATCATGTGTGATCCTGCCCATTAAAATAACTCTGTTAAGCATAACTTTTCCCTCTTTTCGTCAACTTACTGCTGTACTTTGCTACTGTTATTTAACTGTAACAAGGAAACGGATAACGCCGTCTGTGATCTTGAGAACTCTCTCAAACTCAGCCGGGAACTCAGGCTTAGCTGTGAATGTCCACAGTACATAAGTTCCTTCCGTTTCGTAGTTAATAGCATAAGCCAACTTGCGCTTGCCCCAGTTGTTCATCTCAACTGACTCAGCGTTGTCCTTGATCATTGCATCAAACTTCTCGATAAGAGCTGCGCCCTCGTCCTCGAGCTTTGTGCTGAAAATAACCATTGCTTCGTAATTTTCATTGATCTTTGCCATTATTCTTACACCTCCTTCTGGATTTCGCCTGCACACATAGTACAAGCAAGGATACTAAAATATTATAGCACAAGATCCGCACCTTGTCAATGATGCGGATCTCTGAAGTTGTTAATTTTTTATAAACAAACCAATCATTTTGCGAACTGATTGATAAAGAATACAGAGCCGATAACAAGTGAAGCGAACATACTGTATCCTAAAATAGCAGCCGGCCAGGAAACTCCTCCCTTTGCAGAAAGCCTTTCCTTGACTTCCTTCTCACCGTCAGATGTCTTTCTTATTTCGCTTATATCGCTTCTGGCTTTTTTGTAATAAAAATAATTTGCAAGCAATCCTGCAGCGACTCTCCACACCATAAGTGCATACCAGCAGCCGCTTGAAAGGATCACAAAGAACTTACTGTTCACATCAAACGAGAAAGCGATCCTCATTCCGGCATATCCGACTGCAAAGTTTGCTATCATCACAGGAACAGTCAGGATCGCACAAACGATCATCGAAATGAATCCTGCAAGCTTCATCTTTCTATAAAAGAAATACACCTCAGGAAAAAGAAAAGCTCCGATGTTCAAGGATATTTTTCCTCCGTATTTTCCGAACCTTATAAAGCTCATAAGGAATGTAAAGGGATTATTCTTTACATACCCTGCATAATCTTCAAGCTTTATCCCATCGATCACAGAGTCCTTATCGTATACGGTCCTCTCGCCGAACGGAGAATACTCAACACGTCCCTCATTCGGAACGCCGTCTCTGTAAGCCGCTTCCTTGCGTTCTCTTTCAGCCGCCTCGCTTTCGCTTTCATGCAAAGGAGTTCCGCAGCTTTCACAAAAGATCTTATCTTTATCATTATTGAAACCGCAGCGTCTGCATCTCAGTCCTTCGCCGCCCTCTTGTGCAGACTTCGTCCAGCTCTCGCCCTTTTCATGGAGCTGCTCGTTTATACACTTTCCTTCCTGCTTATAGCACTCACGGTGATAAGGTGTACCGCATTCAGGGCAGACAACGACGTCATCGCCGTCTTTGAACGTCTGTTCGCAAACCATACATTTTGCGCCTGTATAAGTAGCCATTTTCGTTTTTCCTTTCTGATCCGTATCTATATTTCATTTTATTATAGCATACTTTTTTTAAAATTACCAGAGTTTTTTTATTTTTTTCTTTACTTTTATAAAAAAAAGTTCTATAATATATATCAAGAGCGATTAAGGAGAATGATATATGGTTTTTTTAGAAAACCTCAAATCACAGCTTGAAGCACTTGGTCCGGTCATCAAGGAGCTTCACGATGTATATGACATTGACAACATCACCGAGCGTATCGACGAGCTTCACGAAAAAGCAGCCGAGCCGGGGTTCTGGGACGACATTGACAAGTCTCAGAGCGTTCTTCAGGAAACAAGGAATCTGGAGAGCAAGGTTGAAAGATACAAGGATTTTTCAACATCATATGAAGATATTGAAGTTATGATCGAAATGGCTGCTGAAGAAGACGATGAAAGCATGATCGACGAGATCAAGCAGGAAGTTGAGACTCTGAAACAGAAGCTTGATGAAGCATCTCTTGCAACACTTCTCACAGGTGAATATGATAGATCAAATGCTATCATCACTCTGCATGCAGGAGCAGGCGGAACGGAAGCGCAGGACTGGACGGAGATGCTTTTCAGAATGTATTCACGCTGGGCTGAAAAGCATGGGTTCAAAATTTCGACTCTTGATTTTGTTGAAGGCGGCGAAGCCGGACTTAAAAGCATAACGATGATGGTCGAGGGCGAAAATGCTTACGGCTATCTGAAAAGCGAAGCCGGAGTACACAGACTTGTCCGTATCTCCCCTTTCAATGCAGCCGGTGCAAGACAGACTTCTTTCTCAGCTGCTGATGTAATGCCTGAGATAGACGATTCTATCGAAGTAGACATCAGACCCGAAGACATCGAGATGCAGGTATTCCGTTCTTCAGGTGCAGGCGGTCAGCATATCAATAAGACATCGTCCGCTGTTCGTCTTATCCACAAGCCGACAGGTATCGTTACCTCATGTCAGACCCAGAGAAGCCAGTTCCAGAACAGAGAATATGCTATGAAGCTGCTCAAAGCAGAACTTGTAAAGATCAAGGAGCAGGAACACCTTGAAAAGATAAGCGACATCAAGGGTGTACAAAAAGAGATAGCATGGGGCTCACAGATAAGAAACTATGTTTTCATGCCATATACACTTGTTAAAGATGTCCGCACTGGATATGAGACTGCAAA
This sequence comes from uncultured Clostridia bacterium, assembly GCA_947307175.1. Taxonomy (GTDB): domain Bacteria; phylum Bacillota; class Clostridia; order Oscillospirales; family Ruminococcaceae; genus Hominimerdicola. Next base: position 49,330 of record CAMZIK010000005.1, on the reverse strand, counting down.
TGTAGATGCTGTAATGGACGGAGACCTTGACGGTTTCATAAACGCTTATCTTAAAGCGCTTTCTCTCGGTGAGATCGAAAAGAACTGATAAAAGATAAAGGAGATGCTGCAAAACTGCGGCATCTCCTGATTTTTTTATTTTATTACTTTTTTCTTTTTCTTGGCTTTTTTCTGTTTATCCGTTTCATATTCAACAGTATCCTTAAATACTCGCTCATCATGAGTATCGAGCAAAGCGAACTCAGGATTTTCCTCGCCTATCTGATCGTAGTAAGGCTGGATAATATATTTTCTTACCACAGGATAGCAAAGGCCACAGTTCAAAAATGCAACAAACGAATATGGCAGGGTGAGGATCAGAACCAAAGAAGGCGGGAAATACAGTACACAAATTGACATAAGGAAAACATAAACGAAAAGACAGATAAGTGTTTTTTTCATTCCAAGATAAACAAGGATAAAGGCATTTTTTATTATCTGCTTGACTTTAAGATTGGTTGAGCTGACCATTATGTAAATATAGAAATTCATCATAATAACGACCAGAATAAACGCAAGGAATATAAAAAGCGGAACATAGATTATCGGCATCATTTTTGCCCATGCAATATAAAACGGCGCTCCTACAAAGAATATTACCACAAAGACCGTATCTATCAACCCGAAAACAAGACCCTGCTTGAAATTCTGCTTAAATCCTTTCCAGAAATCCGAGAACAAATAAGCGTGTCTTTCCTGAGAATAGTTTCTGCACACCTTTGTGAGTGCTGCTGTTGCGGGACCTATCGTCACAATAGGGATACAGAACAGCACATAAATGAAATTGAGCGCCATGAGCTTCCAGAAGTGACTGAAATATATCGAAGCATATTTTGCAAATCCTGTTTTTTCATGCGGCGTTTTCAGTACACCGCTTTTGTTCGGGTTATTTGGAAACAGACCCATTTTAACTCTCCTTTTTTTGATCCTTACTATTTAAACGGGCACAAGCCCTTTTGTTATCCATGATATTACGCAGTCCGCACCGGCAGATACAGCAAGCACCGCCTCAAGCACAAGAAATTTTGCGCAGTATATCCTTATCGTTTCTTTCAGACCGCACATTTGTCTGTCCGTCAGTGTAAAAGAAGCATACTGATTTGAAAGACATATTGCTTCCCTTGCCCCAAGCACAAGCACAAGCGTACAGACAAGTCCGTTGGGAAGCACGAGAACAGTCCCATATATCATCCCTTTAATGCCAAATCTTGAGTACATCTGAGACATAACTACGCCTAAACCAAGACCTCTTAAAGCAAGCGTTCCGAAAATGAACGGATGACCAACTGCACAAACCCCTGAAATAAAAAGCACTAACAGTAAAAGAGATGAGGAACTGAGCGTTCTGAATAGTATCTGCGAGAAATCCATCTCCTGCCTTATCAGAACATAGCCCGACTGTGTATTGCTCAGATCTTGTATCATTCCACGATCCATATAACCGTATAAAATGCTTCCGAGCAGAAAACCAAAAAGCACGACACACAGCAGTCCTGCATAAAATCTTTCGGTATAGATCCCAGACTTTTTGACCAGCACAAACATCACACCTTTCTGTATCAGTAAATGTATATGCGGTCAAGCTGTCAATAATTCATTTGGAAAGCTCGTATGCTCTTTTCGTGCAAGCCTTGCAGCAGTTTTCGACTGCATCGGAAAGCTTTCCTTCACGGAGCTTTTCAAGTCCTGCAATAGTTGTTCCTCCCTTTGAGGAAACCATTTCAATAAGTTCATCAAGACTCTTGCCGCTGTCGGTTATCATCTTTGCAGAACCGATAAGTGACTTTGCAAAAAGCTCTTTTGCAGTATCCTCGTCAATATCTACGCTTTTAGCATAGTCAACGAAATACTTCGCATAAAGATAGATAAATGCAGGTGATGAGCCGTTTATTGCGATTATCTCTTTCATCTTGTCTTTTGAAATGACCTTACTGATGCCGCCTGATGAGAAGATATTGCATACAAGCTCAAATTCCTCATCAGTAACACTGTCCGAACACGAAAGCGCTGTTGCGCCCTCTCCGAGCAGGAACGGTGTATTAGGCATAACAAGAACTACTTTTGCATTGGGAACAGTCCTTTTTGCATAGTATTCGTCAGTCACACCGGCAAGAATAGAAACTACTACCTTATCAGCCGTCACTTCACCTGCGACCTCATCGAGAACTTCATCGAGCTGCTGAGGCTTTATCGCAAAGAAGACATAATCGCAGCATTTTACCAGATCTGCTGCGCTGCCCACGCCAACAGCACCTGCTGCCATAGCCTTATCCATAGCAGGCTCGTACTTATCATAAGCAAACAGCTTTATATCATTTTTCATATCGCTCGAAAGTATGCCTTTCATTATTGCAAAGCCCATATTTCCGCATCCTATAAAGCCAACATTTACCATAACAGTCATCTCCTTAATTCGTATAAAAATTATTATACTACATATTTCGTCTTATTTCAAGTACAAATAACTAATAATAACAAAAGAGGCTATCCCGCAGGATATACGGGATAGCCTTAACGGTTTCAATTATGTCTTGACTCTGCGCTTTGAGAACTGAGCGCTTACCTTCTGATGCGCCAGTTTGACAACAGGCAGGATCAATATAAGGATCACGGAGTGGATCGGTATTTCTATGAGATTTTTGATCGCTCTCGGAGACATATATGTCCAGAATCCCTTGAGATCATCGCTGTTGAACATTGAGAAATCCTTGTTCACATAAAGCGTATACAGAAAATAGGTGTTGAGTATGATATTGCAGATAACGCCGACTGCAATACAAGCAGCAACTATCTTTATGCAGCTTTTTACCATTGCCTTCTGAAAATCGCATCTGTAAAGCAGCATACCGTAGATAACGCCGGAAAGAAGAACAACAAGCGCAAGCTGAGGGCTGTAGAATCTTGCAGATTTATTGGTTATGATATAACCGAGAAAATCGAGCAGAAACGATGAAATTCCGCAGATAACAGGACCGTACAGCATACCGATAGCAGCGATCGGGATAAATGTGAATCCCAGTCTGAGATCGGTTGTTATGTCGATAGATAACGTTCTTATGGCAATAGCCATAGCAAGCAGCATTGAAGCTGTTGTGAGTGCTCTCAGGTCTTTGAAATTTTTAAAAGAATCCGAGAACATTTTAAAAAAGCTCTTCATAAATATTACCTCCTTATGCGAGCTGTCGCTTTGTGCATAATGGGATTTATGAAAAGCTCCTATTACACATTCAGCGGGATGCGAGATCTAAACCGCAAAGGCTCGGCTTTCGCCTGCCCTTTTCGTCCCGCCGACAACTCCCCGTCCGGCAGGCACTTAACGCTTAGACCTCTACTCTGTTGTTATTTTTTCTATCTACAAATCGGGAGATCTTCCCTCTTTATAGTCATATTGCACCTTCCCCACGACTCGTCCTTATATTTAAACGCATCGGGTGTGGTGTTCCTTTCGGTAAAACCTGCTTTCTCGTAGCATCTGCGTGCTGCTGTATTTGCAGTAAACACATTAAGATGCACAAGTTCTGCCTTTGCAATATCAAAACAATACTGCGCAGCAAGCCTTACCATTTGTTTGCCGTATCCTTTTCCACGCTGATTCGGGTCTACGACAACAAATTTCAGCATTGCTTCATTTGAATCACAGTTCACCGAGCAGCAGATAAAGCCGACAACGTTTCCGTTATCTTCTGTTGCAACGAAAGGACAGTCGCCCGTTCTTTCAAACAGATCCTGAATAAGACCAGCAAAATCGTCCTTTTCAAGCGGAAACTTCATTCTGTTTGCACACCATAAAGTGTGCGCACGCTCGTCAGTCAGCCAGTCTTTTATCTTGTCAAAGTCATGGCTGTGGACATACGGTCTTAATCTCATATTCTGTTTTCTCCCCAATATATGTATCCGTATCTATATCTATCTTAGAATGCAGTCTTGTAAAGGATATCGTAAAGCTCATCCTCAAAAGGCTTCTTCATGCTGAGAGCTTCCTGAATATCCACATCATAAACTTCGCCCTTGCGGAAACCGCAAACTCTGTTGCCGATGCCCTGCTCAAGCAGTTCAACAGCGTGATAACCGAGTCTTGTAGCAGCAACTCTGTCTCTGAGTGTAGGTGATCCGCCTCTCTGAACGTGACCGAGAACAGTTGCTCTTGACTCAACACCTGTAAGATCCTGAAGGGTCTTTGTGATGTAATCGGTCTTGCCGACACCTTCAGCAACTATAACTATAAAGTGTGTCTTGCCCTTGCTCTTTGACTCGATCATCTTCTTAGCGATCTCATCAAGGTCATATTCTTTTTCAAGAGTGATGCAAGCCTCTGCTCCGACAGCAGCTGCAACATTTATTGCTATGTAGCCAGCTTTTCTGCCCATTACCTCAACAACAGAGCATCTGTCGTGGGACTGTGCAGTATCTCTGATCTTATCGACCATTTCCATAGCTGTGTTCATAGCTGTATCATAACCTATTGTATAATCAGTGCATGCAATATCGTTGTCGATAGTTCCCGGCAGACCGATGCATGGGATACCTGCTGCAGAAAGATCAGCAGCGCCTCTGAAGGAACCGTCACCGCCGATAACTACGATACCGTCAAGACCAAGCTCCTCGCACTTTGCCTTACCCTTGAGAACGCCTTCCTGGCTTCTGAACTCATTGCATCTTGCAGTGTAAAGGCATGTGCCGCCTCTCTGGATAATGCCTGAAACAGTCTTAGCAGTCATTTCGATGACTTCTCCGTTAAGCAGGCCGTTGTATCCTCTCATGATGCCAACTACATCTATTCCTCTGTTCAATGCAGAACGGCATACAGCTCTTACTGCTGCATTCATTCCAGGAGCGTCTCCACCGCTTGTCAAAACACCGATTTTCATTTGTTTTTCCTCCTCAAAAATATTGAAAAAGTTCTATTTACCCGAAATATCATAACACAAAGCCCCTGACTTGTCAAGGGCTTTGCAATTGTTTAACATTTTCTTTTCAGTTTCTAAAGACTTTGACCTATCCGTCACTGCGTTTGCTTTTCTTTGTTTTTGAAGTCTCTTTTGTTTTCTCTGTGGTAGGCTTAGTCTCGCTTGTTTCTGTTTCTGTCTCACTCTTGGTCGGCTGAGTTTCAGTATTCTCCTGAGTCGTTGTTTCGGGTTCAGACTGAGTCGTTGTTGTGACCTTTGTGGTTTCTTTTCCGTCTGAAACAAATACTACAAGGACCTCGCCCTTTTTAACATTGATCGTTTTACCAGGATATACGCTTGTGCCGACTACCAATCCAGCAGTCTTTGAACTACGCATAATAGTGACCTTATACTTGATATTCAGCTCATTGAGCTGGTCAAGATAAGATTTCTGATCCAGACCATAGTAAGCAGGTACAGACACATTTTCAGGACCTGAACATACCTTGAGTATAAGCTCAGGCTTTTTGCTCGGATCATAGCTCGTTCCTTCAGGTATACTCTGCTCAACAACGACATTTCTTTCATCGGTATCCGAGAAATAATAATCTATCTTTAGTGTAAAGTTATCACCTATCTGCTTTTTGACAACATCAAGCCTTACGCCGACCATACCAGGCATAATTGCTCCTTCGCCAAGTCCTGAGTCGCTGCTTTCATCCTCAGAGGAAGACTCGCTGACAACAGCCGATGATGAATCTGCTGCGCTGCTTCTGTTTGAAAAATCAATAACTCTTACAGACGATGAAGAATTATCAGAGCCATCCGACGGACCTGAGAACAGCAGATACAGCAGGAAGATACAAAGACCAAGGATTATAGCTATAAAGATCCAGCTGATGACCAGCGCAACGCTGCTTTTCTTTTTTGCCGGCGCTTTGGGTCTTTGCTGTGGTCTTCTGTCATAATTGCTTTCACGGCTGTTTCTCGGAACATGCTGCACAGGGATAGTCTGTGTTGCGCCCTTTTCCATTTCGATATGCTGTCTCTGGCGCTGCTCGAAAAGTGCGGAGACAAGCTCTGTGACAGTCTGTATTCTCTCCTCGCCCTTTACAGCCATAGCTCTTTCAATGACTCTTGAGATATGCGGAGAGATCCTCGGATTTATCCTTGCAGGTTCGATAAGAGTATCATTCTTGGTTCTCGTCTGTGCATCAAGCGGCATAGTACCCGTAAGTATCCTGTATAGAACTGCTGCCATAGCATAAACATCTGTCCATGTTCCCTGCCATTCGAGAGAAGAATACTGTTCAGGAGCAGTATAACCCGAATAGAACTCAGGAAGAAGCCCTGTATTTGACGTTCTGATTGAGCTGATGCAGAAACCTGTGAGCTTCAGCTCGCCGTCGGTAGTAACTATTATATTTTCCGGAGAAATACCCCTGTGGATTATTCCTGCATTATGTATGATACTCAGCGTTGTAAACAAAGGAACAAAGAGTTTTTTTACCTGTTCCCAAGTCAGGAATCCGCTGTTTGACTGCAGGAACTTCTTTAATGAAACGCCTTCGACATACTCTAATATAACATAAGTCGTATTATTAGCATTGAACATATCCCTTGCCGTTGCGATATGATGAAGATTTCTCATCTTTGAAAGCGTTCTGTTCACATCAGCAAATTCAGACATAAAAGTCTTGTATTTTGCAAGGCAGTCCTTGTTGACAATAAGCTCCTGAGTGCTGCTGTCTCTTTCGCACAAAGTATCAGGCATATATTCACGGCAGACACATTTGCATTTGCCGACCATATCATAGCATATATATGATGCGCCCTCACCGTTGTATGAAAGCATCTTGCCTATAATATATCTGTTGTCAAGCACAGTCTTGGGTTCAAGATAAGCCTGCAGATGCGGTATATTGTCCGTATAGCTGCAATATTGGCACTGTCCGCTGGGGTCTAACTCATTCATACAGCCCATACACAACCGTTCACGTGGATCCATACCGAACCTCCTTTAGAAATTTTGTATCACCTTATAATAACAGAAATCTTTCTGCAAGTCAAGTTTTATGCTCAATCTGTTGATAATATGAAACAATTTGTCTTTTTTCTGTAACAACTTACAGCAACATATAGTTTATTTAATTGCGAATCTGCACAACAAGTGCGACTTTTTTGTACACAATCACCATAAGAAATGAAAGTCAGATGAAAATTGCACTATCTGTTTGACAAGACTGTTCGTATGTTATATAATTGTGCTTGTATGAATTATAAGATCATTTTATTTACCAAGGAAAGATAAACGATATGGACGAAAGAAATATTACCCCAGGCTCACGGTATGAGCAGCAGAACAATAATGCCGGCAAGCAGCGTCAGACAAGATCCCGCAGAGAATATATCCACCCTAAACTTGCAGACAAGCAAAGGCTGAATAACCTCAGACAACAGAGACAGGATCGTGGCCGCGGCAGTCAGTATGCAGAAACAGCAGATCATAATCATCCTGCCGAAAGATCACAGATGCGATCAGGACGAAAAGAAGCAAACAGCGGAAAAGGAGGAGCAGGAAAAGTGACAAAGAAAAAGAGCACACTGAAAAAGGTGCTCATAATCTCGCTTTCGGTCATAGTCGGACTTTTTCTTATATTCAATATCGTGCTGTTATATCTTGTCGGAAAGGTCAACATAGTTGAAACAGGGAAACGTGATGCAACGATAAAAGCGACCATGACCGATAAGAACATCAAGAATATCCTTATAATCGGTTCGGATACTAGAGATCCCGATGCAAAGGGCAGAACGGACGTTATGATGGTGATGTCGGTCAATACAGATAAAAAAGAGATCACGCTTATCTCACTTATGAGAGATATGTATCTTCCGCTGGTCGGATATTACAACGACGGAACAAAGATGTACAACGATGAAGAACCTGACGGTCTTTTCCGCAACAAACTGAATTCGGCTTATGTTTTCGGCGGACCTGAACTGCTCATGGATACGATAACCTACAACTTCGGGCTTGAGATAGATGATTATATATACATAGATTTCAATTCCTTCGTAAGCATAGTTGATTCTATCGGCGGTATAAGCGCTGAGGTCACTAAAGAAGAAGTCGAAGCTATGAATGAATGTACAAGGGAACAGAACAGACTTATGGGAAATCCAGAAAAGCAGGATTACCTTGAGACCTCAGGCACAGTCGAACTAAACGGCAACCAGACGCTGTCATTCGCAAGAATGAGACGTGTGGGAAATGCGGATTTCCAGCGTACTCAGAGACAGAGGATCGTCATGAACAAGATAATCGAAAAGGTCCATAAGGTCAATGTGTTTAAGAAATTCAGTTTCCTCAAGGCTGTGCTTTCAAGTCTTACGACGAACATGTCAAAATCAGATCTTTTCTTCTACGGCTACAAAGCTCCTTTCTATCTGGGATATACAGTAAAGGAACTTCGGATACCTGCTGACGGCGATTTTGAATACGGCGAACACGCAGGACAGTCCACACTTGATGTAGACATTGAGAAATGCAGAAAAGCAATAAAAGATGCTGTGTACAGTTAAAGCGCAAAAAGATGAGCCATATTTCCGGCTAAACGGAGATATGGCTCTTTATTATCACAGATTTTCGGGATAAACCATTTTGGAAGAATAGTAAAGGAACTTGTTGTCTCCGTCATAGGAAACATCAAGGATCACCTGCTGTTCATCACCCGAATCGGAATCGTACCAATACCTGTAACGGTAGGTGACCAGATCATCCGAATAAGTTATCGAATACGGATCAATATCTATCGCACTTTCGACCTTATCAAACGATGTGCCCTTATCAAACTTGTCAAGATTGATAAGCTTATCGCACTCAACGCCCTTTATATTCTTTTTAAGCAGTTTAAAGTCACAATACTTGACGCTCTTTATATTCTGCTTCTTATCAGTGGTGATAAGCACAGCCCACTCCGGATATGTCATTCCGTCTACCTTGACAGAGTCCTCGCTCTCCTCAACATAGTTGAATTCAAGCGCTTTATTAAGACCTGAATAAGCAGATTTATCCTTGAAATGTACATCAAGCTTTGTTTCAGCGACAGCGACAGTCTTTCCGATATACCCTGCTGTCTTGCCTGCAAGCTTTTTGCCCTTTCCGCTTGCGATGCTAACTACAAGCGTGATTATAAGCAGAATTATCAACGCGACCGCAATAACAGCGAGCAGTATTTTCAGATGCTTCAAACCTAATTTGCTGCGCAGCTTCTCGGTTTTTCCGAGTTTAGAGGTCTCAAGCGGATTTTTCTTTTTATTCTTTTTATTGAAAAGCTTTGTGGAAAGCTTTGTATTCTCTCCGCCTTCTCTGATGACAACGCCGCAGTTGCTGCAAACGTTATCCTTATCGCCTACTTTTTTTCCGCACTTTGGACAATCCACTGATACCCCTCCCCTGCTATAATCTAATATTTTCTATATTATATCACACTATTCTATCAAAGTCAACACGGCTGTCAAGCAAAAAAGCAGACAGGCTCTGAGGTCTGTCTGCTGATGTTTTATATCAATGTCATCTGATCCGGGTCTTCAATATCTTTTGCAAAAGAGCCTGCGACAGGTATTGTTTTGCTGCGGTATTTTGAAAGCTCTGCTGCTGTCTGTTCATTTATCACAAACGCTTTTTCAACAGTAGATTTTGCCTTGCAGGTCATTACCTGAACGCCTATCGTATCACGGGAAGCTTTGGGCATCAGAAGTGACGTATTGAATATCATTGCTCTGCCGTTAGTGGTGCGGAGCATAATATCTGCGTTTTCTTCCACCCAGAACATCTTTACGAGCTTTGATTTGCCCGAATATGCCGATGTGAGCTTTTTACGGTTGGTCTTGGTTTCATATGAATCAAGCGGAACTTTAGCTACTTTGCCGTTTTCAAAGACAAATATCATATATCCCTTATAGTCAGTAGTATTTACGGCATAGATAACATTTTCTTCTTTTTCAAAGCCAAGTTTTGCAGGGATATAATCTCCCATAGCAGAAGCTTTGGTATCAGGGAACTGTGAGAGTTTTGCCTTGTAAACTCCGCACTTGTCCGAGAAGAACACAAGATCGCTCTTGTTGGTCGTTTCGGCATGCTGGGAGATAAAGTCTCCCTCCTTGAGCTTCTGTTCACTTGCCATACGAAGTGACTGCGGCGTACACTTTTTGAAATAACCTTCGCTTGAAAGGAAGATCTCGCATGGATAGTCAGGTATCTCCTCCTGCTCGTCTATCTCTACAACATCGGAAGCATAGTAGTATCCCGTTTTTCTCGGCTGAGCGTATTTTTTCTTTACCTCTTCAAGCTCTTTTATTATTACCTGTTTGATCTTTCTCTCGCTGTCGAGCAGCTCAGCAAGACGGTTTATCTCTTCTTCCAGCGCCTTTGTTTCCTCTGTACGCTTCAGGATATACTCACGGTTAAGGTGACGCAGCTTTATCTCAGCTACGTATTCAGCCTGTATCTCATCTATCCCGAATCCTATCATAAGGTTTGGAACAACGTCTGATTCTTCCTTAGTTTCACGGACTATCTTTATAGCCTTGTCGATGTCGAGCAGAATTTTGCCCAGACCTTTTAGCAGATGCAGCTTGTCCTGCTTTTTCTTCATATCATAGGCTGTTCTGCGCTTAACACAGCTTATACGGAACTTTACCCATTCGCTGATTATATCGTAAACGCCCATTACCTTAGGATAGCCTTTTACAAGGATATTGAAGTTGCAGCTGAACGTGTCTTCCAGCGGAGTCTGCTTGTAGAGCTTCTGCATCAGCTTTTCGACCTCAACGCCCTTTTTGACATCTATTGCTATCTTCAGACCGTTTATATCAGTCTCATCTCTGATGCCCGATATTTCTCTTATCTTATTTGCCTTGATAAGCAGTCTGATCTTGTCGATTATAGCTTCAACGTTTGTTGTATAAGGTATCTCGGTTATCTCGATACATCTTTCGGTCTTGTCAAAATCATATTTTGCACGCAGTCTGACAGAGCCTCTGCCGGTGCGGTATATCTTGTCAAGCTCCTCCTCATCGTAGAGCATATTAGCTCCACCGGGAAAATCAGGACCTTTGAGCGTTTCAAGCGCATTGAACTCAGGATTCTTCATCAGCGCAACCGTTGTTTCGCAGACCTCTCCGAGATTGAACGGACACACCTGGCTCGCCATAGATACAGCGATACCTGCGTTAGCGTTTACAAGTATGGTCGGGAAAGTCGCAGGGAAAAGTGTCGGCTCGGTGGTAGTGTTGTCATAGTTAGGCACAAAATCAACAGTGTCCTTGTCTATGTCCTTGAAAAGCTCATCGCAGATAGGTTCGAGCTTTGCCTCTGTATAACGTGAAGCAGCGTAAGCCATATTCTTTGAATACTGCTTACCGAAGTTTCCCTTGCTGAGAATATACGGGTGCAAAAGCGCTTCGTTTCCTCTCGAAAGACGAACCATTGTTTCATAAATAGTCGCATCGCCGTGAGGATTGAGCCTCATCGTTGCGCCGACGATATTTGCGGACTTGGTAAGACCGCCGCTGAGCAGATTCATCTTATACATCGTATAAAGAAGCTTTCTGTGCGAGGGCTTGAATCCGTCTATCTCGGGAAACGCTCTTGAAACGATAACACTCATAGCATAGGGCATATAGTTCGTTTCCAGCGTCTGTGTTATCTTCTGTTCAACAACGAGACCTGCACCGTCGATATATGCATCGTTCTTTTTCTTTGGTGCTGCGGACTCCTTGCTCTTTTTCCTTGGCATTTAATATCTGTCCTTTCAATTTTGAAAAGCTTTGTCGATTCTGAGCTTTTCTTACTGTATAACTGAGGATACTCTTGGGAGGTCTATTTTACCCTCTTAGACTTTTAGTCAATTTCAGCCATATGGGTCTTGTGCCCATAGGGCTGAATTTCATTAAGAGGTTTAGGAAAGGGGTTTGGGGGATAACCCTTCTCCAAAAGGGTTTCCCCCAATTATTCAGCAAACAAAACTAAGAAATATCAGCCATTTCGAGATAGTCGATACCGTTATTCGTGATAAATTCTTTTCTGCCTGCGAGATCGTCACCGAGTAGCATATCGAACATCCACTGCGTCATCTCAACATCATCTGGACACACCTTGATAAGACGTCTTGTAGACGGATCCATAGTGGTCAGGCTCATCATCTCAGGCTCGTTCTCACCAAGACCTTTTGAGCGCTGGACGGTGCATTTCTTATTACCTATCATCTGCATGATCTTTGCCTTTTCAGGCTCATCATATGCAAAATATGTCCTGTCGGCAGTCGTGATTTCAAACAGCGGAGACTCAGCGATATACACATATCCCTTTTCGATAAGCGTTGGCGTGAGCCTGTAAAGCATGGTAAGTATCAGCGTTCTTATCTGGAAGCCGTCAACATCGGCATCGGTACAGATAACGATCTTGTTCCAGCGCAGGTTGTCCAGCGAGAACATTGAAAACTCCTTGTTCTTGCCTGTCTTTACCTCGACACCGCAGCCGAGCACTTTTATAAGGTCAACGATTATCTCGTTTTTGAATATCTTGTCATAGTCTGCTTTGAGGCAGTTGAGTATCTTTCCTCTGACAGGGATAACAGCCTGGAACTCTGCGTTTCTTGCCATTTTAACAGAGCCGAGAGCCGAATCTCCCTCAACAATGTAAAGTTCTCTCTGCGAGAGGTCTTTTGAACGGCAGTCAACAAACTTTTCTACCTGATTAGCAAGGTCCATTTTGCCCGTAAGGTTCTTTACAACATTGAGCCTTGTCTTTTCGGCAGACTCACGGCTTCTCTTGTTTATCATCACCTGCTCAGCAATTTTCAGCGCCTCATCAGGATTTTCTATAAAGTATATCTCCAGCTGGTGCTTGAGGAACTCTGTCATTGCGTCCTTGATATATTTGTTAGTGATAGCCTTCTTTGTCTGGTTTGCGTAAGACGTCTGCGTCGAGAACGAGCTTGAAACAAGTACAAGGCAGTCCTCAATGTCAGGGAAAGTTATCGGCTTTTCGTTTTTCAGATACTTGTTATTATTTTTGAGATAGGCGTTGATCTGCGAGGTGAATGCGCTCTTTACAGCGTCCTCAGGTGAACCGCCATGCTCCAGAAAACTTGAATTGTGGAAATACTCCAGCTTTTTTACCTTGTTTGAGAATGTGAAAGCAACGCAAAGCTTAACCTTGTAATCGTCCTTGTCCTCACGGTCACGACCAACTCTGTCAGCTGTGCAATACTGGATAGAGGACATATTCGTATCATTTGCTATCTCAGCAACGTAATCTGCGATGCCGTTTTCATATACAAATGTCTGCTCCTCAAAGGAATTGTTCTCACGCTGATAGCGAAGAACGAACTCGACCTTCGGGTTTACAACAGCCTGCTTTTTCAGCACATCTTCAAAGTATTCCTTCGGTATAGCAATATCCGTAAAAACATCAAGGTCTGGTCTCCAGCGGGTCTTTGTACCAGTCTTGTACTTTTTGGTGCAAGCCTCTATTTTCAGACCGCCGACGTTGTTTCCCTTTTCAAAATGAAGCGAATACTTCTGTCCGTCACGGCATACCTCAACGTCCATATACTCTGAAGCGTACTGCGTTGCACACGCACCAAGACCGTTCAGACCGAGAGAAAACTCATAGTTCTCGCCGTCGTTTGTGTTATATTTACCGCCTGCATAAAGCTCACAGTAAACAAGCTCCCAGTTGTAGCGCTTTTCACGCTGGTTATAGTCAACCGGACAGCCACGGCCAAAGTCCTCGACCTCTATCGAGTTATCGTTGAACTTGGTGAGGATAATTTTATTTCCGAAGCCGTTTCTTGCCTCGTCGATAGAGTTTGAAAGTATCTCAAAGACTGAATGTTCACAGCCGTCAAGACCGTCCGAACCGAAAATTACGGCTGGGCGCTTACGGACTCTGTCAGCACCTTTCAGTGAAACTATATCTTCATTAGAGTAGTCCTGTTTCTTTGCCATCTGTCAATCAACTCTCCTGTTATTTTGAAGTGATACACAATATTTAGATATTATTATATCACAAAGGCACCATATTTGTAAATACCTTTTTATATAAAATTTTCTTGTGGCGAATTCAGCACCCTGTAAGATCAAAAGTTAACAATTTGTTCATTGACTTATACGGCAGATGTGATATAATACATATGAACAGATATTCATATGTTCATTCGATAACGAAAAGACTATTCCCTTTCACAAGGAGGAAAATGATATGGACAACATTGAAAAGGTAAAAGAAAATATGCCTATCGAAGAAGAGATCTTTGAGCTTGCAGAGCTATTCAAGATGCTCTCCGACCCGACAAGAGTGAAGATCCTTTACACCATTTTAGAAAATGAGATGAGCGTGGGTGACATCACCGAGATAGTCGGCTCGACACAGTCGGCAGTTTCTCATCAGCTCAGAGTTTTAAAGCAGGCAAGGCTCGTCAAGTATCGCAAAGTCGGCAAATCGGTCATTTATTCTGTTTCCGACGAACACGTTGCGACAATACTGAGTATGGGCATGGAGCACATAAGCGAGTAAAGAAAAAACAGGAGACAAAAATGAAAATAATCGCACTTGTGGAGAACATATCCGACGGAAGCGTAAAAGCAAAGCACGGTTTATCGTTTTATATCGAAACTAATAAACACAAAATACTTTTTGATGTTGGACCTGACAAAACGCTGTTTGAAAACGCAAAGAGGAAAAACATAGACCTTACAAAAGTAGATACTGTTATAATATCTCACGGGCATAAAGACCACGGCGGCGCTTTGAAAAAATTTATGGAGATAAACAAAAACGCAAGGATTTATCTGCAGAAAAGTGCTTTTGATAAGCACTTGGTAAAGGTATTGTTTCTGAAGATAGGCATTTCGCTCGATAAAAGGCTGATGAACGATCAAAGGATAGTTCTTATCGACGGAGATCACAGGATAGATGATGAGCTGATGCTCTTCACCGCAAATAGCAATGACAGTTTTCATTCGCAGGCAAATATGAATCTGTATGCCGGTAAACAGCTTGATGATTTCAGGCATGAGCACAATCTGCTTATACACGAAAACAAAAATGTCGTGTTTATGGGTTGCGGTCATTCGGGAGTGATAAGGATACTCAAGAGTTTCTCTGAGATCAGACCTGATTACTGCATAGGCGGATTTCATCTCTTTGATCCTGTTAGCAAAAAGACTGTACCGAAAGCACAGCTCGATGAGCTTTCAGAGGCTCTGGAACAGTTCAATGATGTAAAATTCTATACCTGCCACTGCACCGGAACAGATGCATACAGATATCTCAAAGACAGACACAAAAACATATCATATTTCAAATGCGGAAGACAGTTTGAAATATAGCATACATTAGAAAGGCTTGGTGGTCGGAATGACCAAAACAGTTTACTGGCTCAAAGGGCTTGACTGCCCCAACTGTGCGCAGAAGATAGCAGTCAGGGTCAATGACCTTGAAATAGTTGAATCCGCTGATATGGATTTCATCAGAAAAAAGCTTATTGTAAAGCACAGCCAGCCAGACAAAGAGAATATTGACAGCAAAGTAAAAGCGATCGTCGGCAAGCTTGAACCCGATGTTGAAGTGCTTGACTATGAAGAAAAGCAGCATCACGAACACGCTCATGAGCACGATCATTGTCACTGCGACGGACACGAACATGAACACGCTCACGGTCACAGCCACGAACACGGTAAGAGCGAGAGCCACGCTTTTGATATTGCAAGATTCATTCTAGCAGGTGTATTGTTCGGCTTATCAAAACTGCTCCCGTTTGAACTTCCCTGCACGATACTTGCGCTTTGTTCATATGTGATCGCAGGATACGATGTAGTATTCTCAGCGCTGCGGAATCTTCTTCATGGTGAAGCATTTGATGAAACTCTCCTTATGTTCATCGCAACGGTCGGAGCTGTTGCTCTGGGTTATTTTGATGAGGCAGCTGCGGTAATGCTGTTTTTCCAGGTGGGTGAGCTTCTTCAGGATATTGCTGTTGAAAAATCACGCAGATCTATTACAAAGCTTATGGAACTGAAGCCTGAATCCGCACGCATCATCAAGGATGGAAAAGAAACAGAGATACCGCCTGAACAGGTAAAAAGAGGTGATATTATCCTCGTTAAAGCAGGCGAAAGGCTTCCGCTTGACGGCTGCATCGTTGAAGGCAGCACCCAGCTCGATACATCGGCGATAACAGGTGAATTTCTCCCTGTTGAAGCAGGCGTAGGAACAAACGTTATGAGCGGCTGCACCAACCTTGAAGGTGTTATAAAAGTCAGAGTTACCGAAACCTTCAAAGACAGCGCTGTTTCAAGGATAATGGAGCTTGTGGAGAACGCTTCCGAAAAGAAAGCTGCGACAGAAAAATTCATTACTCGTTTTGCAAGAGTTTATACTCCTGCGGTCGTTGCCTGTGCAGTGCTGCTTACGCTTGTGCCTTGCTTTTTCCTTGGCTTTTCACAGTTCAGCAAGTGGCTTTACAGAGGACTTCTGTTCCTTGTGATTTCCTGCCCGTGCGCACTTGTTATCTCTATCCCTCTTGGTTTCTTTGCTGGCATCGGCGATGCTTCAAAGCAAGGTATCCTTGTAAAAGGCGCAAAGGCGATCGAAGCTATCTCAAAATGCTCGGTACTTGCAGTTGACAAAACGGGTACACTCACAAAAGGCTGTTTCAGCGTTATAGGAATTGAGCCTGACGGTATCAGCGAGCAGGAAGTATTGGAATTTGCGGCATTTGCAGAATCAGGTTCAAATCACCCGATAGCATTATCCATACTAAAAAGATACGGCAAGGTAATACCAAACGGAACGGTAAGTGATATAAGCGAAGTTTCGGGCTTCGGTATGAGCTGTATTTACAACAGCAAAAAGATACTCTGCGGAAAAAGCGAACTCCTTGAACAAAACGGTATCGCAGTTCAGAACAAGGAAAGCATTTACACAACGGTTTATGTTGCATATGACGGAAAATACTGCGGCTGCATAACACTCGGAGATGAGATCAGAGAACAGTCTGTAAATGCAGTGAAAAAGCTTTCTGAGCTTGGTATCGAAACTGTTATGCTCACAGGCGATAAAGAGCAGACAGCCGGTATTGTTGCAGAAAAGATAGGTATAAAAAGATTTTTCGCTTCCCTGCTGCCTCAGAACAAGGTCGAAAAGGTCGAGCAGCTTATGAATAATAGTTCAAAAGGTCTTGTTGCTTTCGCAGGCGATGGTATCAACGATGCACCCGTAATAGCAAGAGCCGATATCGGCATAGCAATGGGCGGTCTGGGCTCGGATATTGCAATAGAAGCAGCTGATGTCGTACTTATGAACGATGACCCGACAAGTATTCCGAAATCAGTAAAGATCGCTCTCAAGACGATGAAGATAGTTAAGCAGAATATCGTATTTGCTCTTGGAGTGAAATTTGCAGTCATGATCCTCGGCGCGCTTGGATTTGCAGGCATGTGGATGGCAGTTTTTGCTGATGTAGGCGTTGCTCTTCTGGCTATTCTGAATGCTCTCAGATGCTCAAGAATATGACGGAAATTTAAAGTAATTTTAAACTCACGGAGCTAAGATGAAAGTTTCGTGAGTTTTTGGTGAAAAGCATTGACAACTATTATATAGTATGATATATTGTGCTTGTAACGTAACATATGTTACATAACAGAGGTTATTGCGTATTTTATTGATCCTGCATGGTATATCAGAGACAGAAAAAGGAGATATACAGATGCAGAGATATTTAATGGAAACACCCATGCTTGACTATTCAATCGTACCGATCCAGAAGCTTATCAAAAAAAGAAAGTGGAGATCTCTTGATGAATTTGAGCGCATAAAAGCGATCTACAATTTCGTTAGAGATGAGATACTTTTCGGATATAATATTGATGACAGCATTTGCGCTTCAAGAGTCCTTTCGGACGGCTATGGACAGTGCAACACAAAGGGAACGCTGTTCATGGCTCTGCTCAGAGCCTGCGGTATCCCCTGCCGTATTCACGGCTTCACTATCGACAAAAAGCTTCAAAAAGGTGCTATGACAGGATTTGTTTATAAAAACGCACCAAGAAACATTTTTCACAGCTGGGTCGAGGTATATTTTGAAGGCAGCTGGTTTGAGCTTGAAGCATTTATCCTTGATAAGAAATATCTTTCAAAGCTTCAGACAAAGTTCAGAAAATGCAAAGGTTCGTTCTGCGGATATGGCGTTGCTGTAAAGGATTTCAGGCATCCGGTCATAGATTTCAACAGGAATAATACTTATATACAAAGTGAAGGCATAAATCAGGACTTCGGTGTTTACGACTCACCTGATGATCTTCTTAAAGAACACGGTCAGGAGCTTACACGCTTCAAAGCCTTTCTTTTCAGAAATCTCGGAAGACATCTGATGAACAGGAACGTAAAGCGGATAAGAGATCATTAAATAGTAGTAAGGAGTTATTCATGCCGCCAAAAAAACTGGTCACCAAACAGCAGATACTTGACGCTGCTATGGAAATTACAAGGAATAACGGTATAGATGCAGTTACGGCAAGAAGTGTTGCAGCTGCGCTGGGTGTATCGACTCACCCGATATTCACATATTACAGCACGATAAATGAAATAAAAGATGAAGTCCTTACCAGCGCAAGAGAGCTTTACCACTCATATATCTTACAAGGTCTTGACGAGAAGATACCTTTTCTCGGAGTAGGACACCAGTTCCTGCTTCTCGCAAAAAATGAGCCGGAACTGTTCAAGGTGCTTTTTTTCAAAACAACTCCCGACGGCAGAAAACACGCTCACGATGAATTTAAGTTCACATTGGGACTTGTTACTGATTCGGTAATGCGGATCTATAAAGTTGATAAGTTCACCGCCGAATGTTATTACAGAAATCTGTGGCTGATGTCGCTGAGCTTTGCGACTCTTATCGTTACGGGGAACTGCACATATTCAGACGATGAAATGCTTCTGATACTTACACAGACCAGCCTTGCGAATTACAAGGCAATAAAAGAGATACCTGGCTTTATGGAAGGAAAGTTTGATAAAGAAAAAGAATTTCTTGCTTTGAATGAAAAGTAAAGCTGAAATAAAACAAAATAACAATATGGGAAAAAGAAAGAAAAATGAAAATACGCAGATTTGAGGAAAAAGACAATATAGAAGTTTTCGATGTTATCACAACAACACTGAAAGCATCAAACAGCAATGATTATACAAAAGAAGAAATAACTATCCTTGTGCAGGAGCTTTCACCCGAAAAGCTCTCGGAAAGAGCAAAACAGGGTCATTTCTATGTTGCCTGCGATGACGAAAAGATAGTAGGCTGCGGCTGTATATCCCCTTTCTGGGGCAGCGAAACGGAAAGCATACTGCTTACTATATTCGTACTTCCGCAGTATCAGGGCAGGGGTATTGGCAGAGAGATCATTAAAACGCTTGAGCAGGACGAATATGCTCTGCGTGCTGATAGAATAGAGATACCGGCTTCTAAAACCGGAGTTGAATTTTACAGAAAATTAGGGTATGACTACAAAGACGGAGTTAAGGAACTTGAAAACGGGAGGCTTTACAGGCTCGAAAAGTTCCGATAGGACTCATGGGGTACAAAAAATGCAGATACAGACACAAAGACTTGTCCTGCGTCCGATAGGCATGCAGGATCTGGAGACGACTTACGCTTATTCGGCAGACAAGGACAACACTAAATATATGGCTTTCCTGCCGAATGAAAGTATTGATGAAACTAAAGAGTTCCTTGAAAGATGCGAAAGTGAATGGCACAAGACTGCGCCTTGCTTTTATGAATTTGCCGTTGTTGCGGACGGAAATCATATCGGAGGTATAGGGGTATATCTCTTCGGTTCAAAAAGCACGGCTGAGCTTGGCTGGATACTTGACAAAAACTATCACGGCAAGGGGTATGCCACCGAAGCGGCTGGCGCTGTGATCGGATTTGCTGAAAGCAAGCTTTCAATAAGGCACTTTGTGGCACACTGTGACTGGGAAAACAGAGCAAGCCAGAACGTTATGAGCAAGCTCGGATTTTTCTGTATCGGTTGTGCAAGCGGAAGAAAAAACAGAGGCAGCAGCGAAGAAAGAAAAGAAATGACATTTGAGCTGTATGTCTGACGGAGCCAAGGTGAGAAATTCAGGGGGAACAAAAAATGAGGGTAAAAAAAGAAAGGCTGTTAAGTATTCTGACAACAGCAACGTTCATACTTTCTGTCATCAGTCTTGCATTTGAAAGCAGCATAACGCTCATAATTGCCGCAACACTTATGTCAATATGTATTTTACTGAGCTTTATCGAAAGCGGCAAGACTAATAACAGCAGAACAGAAATAAATAATTAAAGGGGAAAACAAAAATGCAGAAACTTACCAACATCGATGGCGGAAAGCCATTTGACTGGGGAAAGACATCTCAGGACTACGCAAAGTTCAGAGACGTTTACCCGCAGGAATTCTATGAAAAGATCGTAGAAAGAGGATTATGTATCAAAGGACAGAAAGTCCTCGACATCGGATCTGGTACAGGCGTGCTTCCGAGAAATATGTACCGCTACGGTGCAAAATGGGTCGGAACAGACATTGCAGCAAACCAGATCGAACAGGCAAAGATACTCGCAGCACAAGAAGGCAAAGACATTGAGTTCTTTGTCTGCAAAGCTGAAGACATCGACTATCCCGATAACAGCTTTGATGTTGTGACCGCCTGCCAGTGTATCTGGTACCCCGATCACAAGTTGCTTGCACCCAAGCTTGCAAAAATACTCAAACCGGGCGGAAAGTTCCTGATACTTTATATGGGCTGGCTGCCGTTTGAGGACAGGATAGCAGGCAAAAGCGAGGAGATAATCCTTAAATACAATCCTGACTGGAACGGTAAAGGAGACACAAGAAGACCTGTATGGGTACCTGAGGATTATAACAGACTTTTCGAGATCACCCACACAGAACAGTTTGATGTAAAGATACCGTTCACAAGAGAAAGCTGGCACGGTCGATTGAAAGCTTGCCGTGGAGTTGGTGCTTCCCTTTCGGGTGAAAAACTTGAAATGTGGAACAAAGAGCATTGGGCTATGCTTGAAAAAGAAACGCCCGAACAATTCGAGATACAGCACTATGTAGCTATGGCAGAACTAACAGTTAACAAATAAGTATTATAGGGAAACAATGATAAAACAAATAATCGATGTGACACAGAAGAAGGATATAGCAAGGAAGATACTTGAGGCATTGCCTGACTGGTTTCAGGTCGAGGAAAGCCGGGAACAGTTCATTGCTGAAAGTGCAGATGAACCATTCTTTGCAGCGATAGATAACGATGAACCGATCGGTTTTCTATGCCTGAAACAAACAGGAAAACAAACCGTTGAGCTTGCCGTAATGGGCGTACTGATGCAGTATCACCGTAAAGGCTTTGGCAGACAGCTGTTTGAGGCAGCAAAGAAAGCAGCTTGCGAACAGGGATATTCATTTTTACAGGTCAAGACCGTGAAAATGGGAGTCTATGAGGACTATGACAGAACAAACAAGTTCTATCTGAGCCTTGGTTTCAAGGAATTTGAAGTCATCGAAAGCCTGTGGGGAAAAGAAAATCCTTGTCAGATCTATGTTATGAGCCTATAATACAAAGCGAACAAAAGAAAGAAGAGAGCAAAACGACAAAGAGGATGCAAAAACGCATCCTCTTTTTTACAGTCCGTATTTTTCTTTCAGTTCAGGCGGTATTTTTCTGTCCTTGAAATAGAATTCTCTGTCATGCTCGCCTATCTCACGCTGGACTCTGCATGGGTTTCCAAAAGCAAGCACACCCGATGGTATATCCTTGGTTACCACGCTTCCCGCACCGATAACAACATTATCCCCTATCGTAACGCCAGGCACGATAACGACTCCAGCGCCTATCCAGCAGTTTTTGCCGATATGAACAGGCATATTGTACTGCAAGCCGTCTTTACGCAGCTGCGGACAAAGCGGATGACCTGCTGATGCGACTACGACATTTGGTCCGAACATTGTATAATCACCGACATAGATATGCGTATCATCAACAAGCGTCAGATTGAAATTTGCAAAGACATATTTCCCGAAATGACAGTGAGCGCCTCCAAAGTTAGAATGGAAAGGCGGTTCGATATAGCAGCCCTCTCCGATCTCAGCAAACATTTCCCTGAGCATCTGCTCACGCTTTTTCATCTCGCTCGGTCTTGTAGCGTTGAAATCATAAAGCTTTTCAAGGCAGGCAGTCTGATATTCGACCAGATCCTTTTCACCCGGAAAATACAGTTCTCCGTTGTGCAGTTTTTCTTTTCCCATTTTATTATCCCCCTTTTTTTTAGATTTTACCACATCAAAGACAAAATGTAAAGCAAAAAGAGCTGCAATAAAGCAGCTCTTAATTATTATGAGAATTTATCTTTAAGCTTTTCAAAGAAGCTCTTACGCTTAGCATAGTTTTTCTCGGTAAGCGTTTTTTCATACTCTTTAAGAATATTCTTCTGCTCCTTCGAAAGATTCCTCGGCACTTCGATGATAACTCTTACATAGTGGTCACCGTGGCTGGTGCTGTGTACTTTCTGTATTCCCTTTCCTCTCAGGCGGAAAACAGTGCCCGTCTGAGTGCCTTCTGGAACAGTATATGTTACCTTGCCTTCAACGGTAGGAATCGTTATCTCGTCACCGAGAGCAGCCTGTGTATAAGTTATAGGGATCTCTGTCCATACATCATAGCCATCACGCTCAAAGATCGGATCGGGTCTTACATTGATGCTTACGAGAAGATCACCGCTTGGTCCGCCGTTAGTACCGCAATTACCCTGCCCTGCGAGCCTTACCATCTGACCGTCTGCGATGCCTGCAGGAATGTCAACGTCCAGATCAACAGCCTTTTTGACCATGCCCTGACCGTTACACTTACGGCACGGAGTATCGACTATCTTTCCTTTACCGCCGCATCTGTTGCAGGTTACGACCTGTCTTACGCTGCCGAAAAGCGACTGCTGGGTAATGACCTTCTGACCCTTACCGTTACACTCAGGACAAGTCTTTGTTCCCGAGCCGGCTGCTGCGCCTGTTCCGTGACATTCATCACACTGAACGGTCTTGTTGACCCTTACCTTTACAGTTTTGCCCTTGCAGGCTTCCATAAAGTCGATATTTGCATTTGCACGAATATCTGCACCACGTCTTGGAGCATTCGGGTTAGATGATGCTCTTGAGCCTCCGCCAAATCCGAAACCGCCGAAAATGGAATCAAAAATATCTCCCATATCTGCAAATCCGCCGAATCCGCCTGCACCTGCTGCGCCTGCGCCGTAATTCGGGTCTACACCTGCAAATCCGAACTGATCGTACTTCGCTTTCTTATCCGGATTGGAAAGTATCTCGTAAGCCTCGTTGACCTCTTTGAACTTTTCCTCAGCATCTTTATCACCCGGGTGAAGATCGGGGTGATACTGTTTCGCAAGTTTACGGAATGCTTTTTTTATTTCGTCCTCAGAAGCGCTTTTTGAAACACCAAGCACCTCATAGTAATCTCTTTTATCTGCCATATGTCATCACTCCTGTCCGGAGCACAACTCCTTATATATTTGTCTTTAATACAGCACTACCTCTGCCCGCACAAGCGGACAGAGGTCATGCGTCTATACGAATTATTCAGCGTCCTTGAAATCAGCGTCTATAACGTCATCTCCGCCGTTATTTCCGCCCTGCTGTGCAGCTCCGCCGCCCATATTGCCCATATTGTTAGGGTCAAAGCCCTGAGCGCCCTGAGCCTGTGCGCCTGCCTGCTGGTAAACCTTAGTTGCAATCTTCTGGAAGCACTCTTCAAGCTCCTTGTTCTTAGCCTTGATAGCTTCGACATCGCTGCCCTTGAGAGCTTCCTTGACAGCATTGATCTTAGCTTCACACTCGCTCTTGTCGGAAGCATCTACCTTATCACCGAATTCACCGAGTGCCTTTTCGCACTGGAAGCACATCTGGTCAGCCTGATTCCTTGCGTCAACGTCTTCCTTCTTCTTAGCGTCCTCGGCAGCGAAAGCCTCAGCTTCCTTTACAGCCTTGTCGATGTCCTCCTTGGACATATTTGTAGAAGAAGTGATCGTGATATCCTGCTCCTTGCCTGTACCCAGATCCTTAGCGGAAACATGAACGATACCGTTAGCGTCGATATCGAATGTTACCTCGATCTGAGGAACACCTCTCGGTGCGGGAGCGATACCGTCGAGCTTGAACATACCGAGCTGCTTGTTGTCCTTAGCGAACTCACGCTCACCCTGGAGAACATTGATCTCAACAGCTGTCTGGTTATCAGCAGCGGTAGAGAATATCTGTGACTTCTTGGTAGGGATAGTTGTGTTTCTCTCAATGAGCTTTGTGCAAACGCCGCCCATAGTTTCAAGGCCAAGTGAAAGCGGAGTTACATCGAGGAGGAGCAGTCCTTCCTTAACGTCGCCGCCGAGAACACCGCCCTGATATGCAGCACCCAGAGCAACGCACTCGTCAGGGTTGATGCCCTTGAAAGGCTCTTTGCCGATGAACTTCTTAACAGCTTCCTGAACAGCAGGTATTCTTGAAGAACCGCCGACCATGAGAACTTTCTGAAGATCGTTTGCTGAGAGTCCGGAATCTGCGAGTGCCTGACGAACAGGACCCATTGTTGCTTCAACAAGGTCTGCTGTCATCTCGTTGAACTTAGCCTGAGTAAGAGTCAGTTCAAGGTGCTTAGGACCTGTTGCATCTGCTGTGATGAACGGCAGGGAGATAGTTGAGTTTGGTGTTGAAGAAAGCTCGATCTTAGCCTTCTCAGCAGCCTCTTTAAGTCTCTGCATAGCCATCTTATCATTTGAAAGGTCAACGCCTTCAGCAGATTTGAATTCCTTTATCATCCAGTCGATTATTCTCTGGTCGAAGTCATCGCCGCCGAGTCTGTTGTTACCTGCGGTAGCAAGCACCTCTGTAACGCCGTCACCCATTTCGATGATAGAAACATCGAATGTACCGCCGCCGAGGTCATAGACCATAACCTTCTGATCTTCTTCCTTGTCGATACCGTAGGAAAGAGCAGCAGCGGTAGGCTCGTTGATGATCCTCTTTACAGTCAGACCAGCGATCTGTCCTGCGTCCTTGGTTGCCTGTCTCTGTGAGTCAGTGAAGTAAGCTGGAACTGTGATAACAGCCTCTGTAACCTTCTCGCCGAGATAAGCCTCAGCGTCAGCCTTGAGCTTCTGGAGTATCATTGCAGAGATCTCCTGCGGAGTATACTCCTTGCCGCCCATCTTTGCCTTGAAATCGCTTCCCATATGTCTCTTGATAGAGATAACGGTGTTGTCAAAGTTAGTTACTGCCTGTCTTTTTGCGACCTGTCCTACCAGTCTGTCGCCGTTCTTTGAAACGCCGACAACAGAAGGAGTTGTTCTTGCGCCTTCGCTGTTAGGGATAACGACTGCTTCGCCGCCCTCCATAACTGCTACACATGAGTTTGTTGTACCGAGGTCGATACCAATGATCTTTGCCATAAGTCATTCTTCCTTTCCTTATATAAACTAAATTTAAAACTTGATTATGGATTTGCTACGACTACCATAGCATATCTGATGACCTTGTCACCGATCTTGTAGCCCTTCTGGAAAACCTGAGCTACTTCATTCTCTCCGAGATTTTCGTCTTCGATCTGATTTACCGCATTAGCGATATTAGGGTCAAATGTCTGTCCGATCGGGTCGATTATCTCAACACCGAGCTTTGTGAGCATATCGCCGAACTGCTTGAATATCATCTCGACACCTGCTTTGTAATTAGTGTCTTCTGTTTCGGCGTCAAGCGCTCTTTCAAAGTTATCGAACACAGGTAAAATCTCACCTATCGTGTTGCCCTTGATCGTTGCTGAAAGATCAAGTCTTTCCTTTGCCGAACGCTTTCTGAAGTTATCATACTCTGCCATAAGGCGAAGGTATTTATCCTTATAATCTTCAAGCTCCTTTTTAAGCTTTTCCTCCTCAGTCGGTTCAGGTTCTTTTTCCTGATCTTCCTCAGCAGCATTTTCCTCTGTTTGTTCAGCTTCCTGCTGCTCTTCAGTCTGCTCGGTCACCTCATCGGTCTCAGTTTCCACAGCATCCTGTTCAAGCTCTTTTTCATTATCCTTTTCCTTACTCAAATCTGTCGCCTTCCTTTCTATCCTTTATCCTCTGTATTCTCTGTCTCAGGTCCCTGCTCA
Source organism: uncultured Clostridia bacterium (assembly GCA_947307175.1). GTDB lineage: Bacteria > Bacillota > Clostridia > Oscillospirales > Ruminococcaceae > Hominimerdicola. The sequence continues at coordinate 23,143 of CAMZIK010000005.1, read as the reverse complement.
TCATGCTCTGTCAGCATCTGCGAGATCCTGTCGGTAAAGTATTCAAGATAAGGTATGAATTTTTTATAGTCAAGCCGCATCGGTCCGATAAGACCAAGCGATCCTGCATTCTTTCCGTTTTTCTTGTACGGTGCTGTTATGACTGACGAGTTGTGGATAACGAAGTCGTCTTTCTCATCAGAGAACATAACGTGCAGATCGGAAAAAGTTTCATCAATGAACTTTGATATCTGCTGTGTATCATCGTCAAGGAACGAGATTATCTCATTCTGGTTGAAATCCTTGCAGGTAAGCAGGTTCTTGTGACCTTTTACCTTAACGTCCTGAGAACGTATCTCCTTTGTCATTTTGATGACCTCGCTGAATATCGGCGAAAGAGTCATCATATAAGCGCCCATTGCAGCTACAAGCTTATCAACGTATTCGTCAGAAAGATCACACAGCGGCAATCCGTCAAGATTTTCCTTGACAAAGTTATTGAAGAACTCCAGCTGATCGTTATCAAGATCAAATTCAAGCCTGAAAGCCTTGTTTCTGATAGTTCCGCTTGATGTCACCATTAAAATGATGTACATTCTTTTTCCTGTCGGAATGACCTCGACCTTTGAGATCATTGAGAACTTCGGAGTTGAGTCTGCAACAACAGTTGCACATTTTGTAAGCTGTGAAAGTGCAAGAGAAGCTGTCTCAACAAGATCGTCCTCCGAGATAAAAGTGCTTCCGAGCATTTCGTCAAGCTCTTTCTTCTCATCAACAGAAAGCGGATCAGACTGTGCAAGCTTATCGACATAAAGCCTGTAACCGTTATAAGTAGGCACTCGTCCCGCAGAAGTATGCGGCTGTTCAAGATAGCCCTGCTTTTCAAGCTCAGCCATTTCATTTCTTATTGTAGCAGACGAAGCCTTGACATGCTTCATGATCGCTTTTGATCCGACAGGTTCACCCGTCAGGATATACTCATCGACCACGGCTGTAAGTATTCTTAACTTCCTGTCGTCCATTAACTCACCTTCGATCCGTGTTAGCAATCGTTAGCTTCAAGTGTTAGCACTCTTATGCTTTGAGTGCTAAGTATAGTTTAAACCTTTTTTTCATTTTTGTCAAGGGGTAACTAAACATTTTTTTGACAAATTTAAAAACAGGTTATTGTTCATTATGTTCATTTTGCACAAGTGAAAAGAAAATATGCCATTAATGTGTTCTTATACTATCGAAAAAACTTGACAATCCCAGTAAAAAGTGAGATAATATATGCTGTATGAATATGCAAATCTGATGAGAGGATAGTTTAAAATGAAAAAAGAACTCAACAAGGTTTACGAACCTGCACAGGTAGAGGACAAAATATACAAGTTCTGGATGGACGGTGAAATGTTCAAGGCAGAGCCTGATCCCAAAAAGAAGCCTTACTGCATAGTAATGCCGCCTCCGAACATCACAGGACAGCTGCATATGGGTCACGCTCTTGATGAGACTTTACAGGATATACTTATCCGCTGGAAGAGAATGAGCGGATACAGCGCACTCTGGCTTCCGGGCACAGACCACGCTGCTATCGCAACAGAGGCAAAGATAGTTGAATCCATGCGCCAGGAAGGCTTGACAAAGGACGATCTCGGCAGAGACGGCTTTATGAAGCGTGCATGGGAATGGAAGAAGCAGTACGGCGGACGTATCGTTGAGCAGCTGAAAAAGCTCGGTTCTTCATGCGACTGGTCAAGAGAACGCTTCACTATGGACGAAGGCTGCACAAAAGCAGTCAAGGAAGTCTTCGTAAGCTACTACAACAAGGGTCTTATCTATCGTGGTGAGAGAATAATCAACTGGTGTCCTCACTGCAAGACATCTATCTCAAATGCTGAGGTCGAATACAAAGATCAGGCAGGACATTTCTGGCATCTCAGATACCCGCTGACCGACGGAAGCGGATATGTAGAGCTTGCGACCACAAGACCTGAGACACTTCTCGGAGATACCGCTATCGCTGTAAACCCGAAAGACGAAAGATATACGGACATCATCGGCAAGACAGTTCTTCTCCCGCTTGTAAACAGGGAGATACCTGTTGTTGCAGACAGCTATGTTGATATGGAGTTCGGTACAGGCGTTGTAAAGATCACTCCTGCACACGACCCTAACGACTTTGAGGTAGGCGCAAGACATGACCTTCCTGTTATCAATGTTCTGACAGAAGATGCAAAGATCGTTGACGACTACCCTGCTTATGCCGGAATGGACAGATATGAGGCAAGGGAAAAGATAGTCGAGGATCTTGAAAAGGGCGGCTTCCTTGTAAAAGTTGAAGATCATGAGCATAATGTAGGTACATGCTACCGCTGCGGAACGACTGTTGAGCCGAGAGTTTCGCTGCAGTGGTTCGTTAAGATGACAGAGCTTGCAAAGCCTGCGATCGAAGCTGTTAAATCAGGCGAGACCAAGTTTATCCCTGCAAGATTCGACAAGAACTATTATCACTGGATGGAAGATATTCGTGACTGGTGTGTTTCCCGTCAGCTGTGGTGGGGTCATCAGATACCTGCATTCTACTGCGATGACTGCGGTGAGATGGTGGTAACTAAGGAAGATTCAGCTGTTTGTCCAAAGTGCGGCAAACCGATGAGACAGGATCCCGATACGCTCGATACCTGGTTCTCATCTGCTCTGTGGCCGTTCTCTACGCTTGGCTGGCCTGAAAAGACCGAGGAACTCAAATATTATTACCCGACCGATACACTCGTTACCGGCTACGATATAATCACATTCTGGGTATCGAGAATGATGGTAGCGGGTATGGAGTATATGAAACAAAAGCCGTTCAGCACTGTACTCATTCACGGTCTTGTTAGAGATGCACAGGGCAGAAAGATGTCCAAGTCTCTCGGCAACGGCATCGACCCGCTTGAGATAATCGCAAATTACGGCGCTGATGCACTGAGATTCATGCTGGCAACCGGAAACTCACCCGGAAATGATATGCGCTTCATGGAGGAAAAAGTCAAGGCTTCGAGAAACTTTGCAAACAAGATCTGGAATGCCGCAAGATTCATTATGATGAATCTGCCCGATGACTTCAAGGCTGATAAGCTCCCAGAAAACCTCAATGTCGAGGACAGATGGATAGTTTCAAAGTTCAATACGCTTGCTAAAGAGATCAACGAGAATCTTGGTAAATTCGAGCTTGGCGTTGCTGTTCAGAAGCTGTATGACTTTATCTGGGACGTTTACTGCGACTGGTACATCGAACTGACAAAGCCTCGTATCGCAGCAGGCGGAGAAACAGAAGCTACCGCTCAGCAGGTACTTGTATGGGTAATGAAGGGAATGCTCAAGCTGCTTCATCCGTTCATGCCTTTCATAACAGAGGAGATCTGGCAGGCACTTGTAAACGACGGAAGTGCAATAATGCTTCAGGACTTCCCTGTTTATGACGAAAAGCTCGTTTACGCCGATGACGAATCTGCATTTGAAAAGATAATCGCAGGAATAAAGGCTATCAGAAACTGCCGTGGTGAAATGAACGTTCCGCCTTCCAAAAAAGCAAAACTGTTCATTGAGACACAGCAGAAGGATATTTTCACTAAGGGCGAGATGTTCTTTGAGCGTCTTGCTTACGCAAGCGAGGTAACTATCACAGACAAGGTCGATGAAAACGACTGCGTTACCGTAGTTACCGACTGTGCAAGATTCTTTATCCCGCTTTCCGACATCATTGATGTTGAAAAAGAAACGGCAAGACTCAATAAGGACAAGGAAAAAGTACAAAAGGACATTGATTTCCTGAGCAAAAAACTTAATAATCAGGGCTTTATCGCAAAAGCGCCTGCACAGCTGATTGAAGCCGAAAAGGCAAAGCTTGCTAAGACAGAGGAGAAAATGGCTAAGATAAACGAGTCACTTGCTGCTCTTGCAAACAGATAATAACACAAAAACGGTAATGTGATCCTGCATTGCCGTTTTTTTATTGTAATAATACAAGCAATATCGGGAATGATATAAATATATAAAAGAAAGGAGCAAAACCATGAAAAAGAAGAAAAAGTCACAAGACGGCACTAAGATATATACTCCAAAGAGCATTGTTCCCAGAAATGAGGAGCTTATCATCACGGATAATTTTACAGTAAAAAGCGGAAATGTTTTCAACAAAAGCGATGAAAACGCCGAACTTGCACGTGATTGGGTCGACGATATAAAATTATAGTTGAAAACCTCCTGAAAATATGTTATTATAGTGTATGATCTCAGGAGGCGATGATATGAGAAAGGTCGCATTTATCACAGGCGCAAGCGGCGGCATCGGCGGAGCAGCAGCAAGGCAGCTCGCAGAAGACGGCTATGCTGTTGCGCTGGGCTTTAATAATAACGAAAAAGCTGCGAATGAGCTTTCCGCTGAACTTAAAACGCAAGGCTCTGAGGCTATTGCTGTTGCATGTGACATCACAGACTGCGCAAATATAACAAGCGCACTGAGCCTTATCGAAAAAGAGCTTGGAGAGGTTAATGTACTTGTCAACAATGCAGGGATAGCGAGTATCGGTCTTTACACCGACCTTGACTATGCTGCGCTTTCAAATATCATCAGCACCGACCTGCTCGGCGCAATGGAAGTCTCCCGTCAGGTGCTGCCTGCAATGATAAGAGCAAAAAGCGGCTGCATCATCAACATCTCATCTGTCTGGGGCGAAAAAGGAGCATCATGCGAGGTTGCTTACAGCGCCGCAAAGGCGGGACTTATCGGCTTCACAAAAGCTCTTGCACGGGAAGAAGCTCCAAGCGGCATAAGGGTAAACTGCATCTCCTGCGGATACATTGAAACGAAAATGAACGCAGAGCTTTCAACGCAGGACAAAGAAGCACTGCTTGATGAGATACCGTCAAGCCGTTTCGGAACACCACAGGATGTAGCAAATGCCATTTCATTTCTTGTAAGTGAAAAGTCAGACTATATCAACGGTCAGGTCATCAGAGTCGACGGCTGCTGGATATAAAAGACAATAACAAAACCGATGCTTACATCTTTCCTGATGCAGGCATCGGTTGTTTTTTATGGTTCAGTGCTGCGTTCCACGCTTGAGCCTGAAATCGACCGAGCGTTTAAGGTATTCTAGATATTCCTCGTCACGGCACATAGCCTTGCCGGGTGTATCCGAAAGCTTGGCAACAGGTCTGTCGTTGACATATTGCAGCTTGATAACTATATTCAGTGCATTTTCACAGGTATCGTTTGAAATGAAAGTGCCTATACCGAATGAGACTTTAGCCTTTGAGCTGAAATGATCGTAGAGCTTCTGGGCTTTGTCAAAATCAAGGCTGTCGCTGAAAAGCAGAAGCTTTGTTTTCGGGTCAACGCCGTATTTCTTATAATGAGCGATCATCTTTTCGCCCCATTCATAAGGGTCTCCGCTGTCGTGGCGCACGCCTGTGTAGTTATTGACCATAGAACGATTGAAATCGAGCAGGAACAGATCAGTGGTCACCGTATCTGTGAGCGCTGTACCGTTATCACCGTCATACTCATTATACCAGTCTCTCATGGCATAGTGGTTTGTAAATGCAAGAGGGATAGAATCTATGCCCTGATACATCTGAACAAACTCATGGGCATATGTCCCTATCGGAGTGATGTTATACTTCTTCGCAAGGTAAACATTTGATGTTCCGATACAGTTCTTTGTTTCCGTCACGAGCCTGCGCACAGTCTCCTCCTGCCATTCACGGGACAGTCTGCGTCTGCACCCGAACTCTGCAAACTTAAAAGTATATGTGCCGTCATTCAGAGACTTTATCTTGGCATCAAGCTTTTTCTCCGCAGATCCGCGCAGAGTATCATAATCATATTTCATTCTGAAATAAACTTCATTGATGATCTCAAGCAGATAGATCTCAAACTGCATCGCAGAGAAAAGCGGTCCGTCAACAACAACAGACAACTCTCCGTTTTCTGAAAGCTCAATGCTTACATAATCACGGATAGGGTGCCAGAGCCTCAGGAATTCTACATAGTCTTTCTTTATGAAACGTATCGAGTTAAGATAGTCAAGTTCATCCTTTTTGAAAGTCAGCGTACACAAATGATCTGTCTGTTCTTTTATTTCCTGTGCCATTTCAGGAGTAAAGACTACGTCTTTGTTCCTGCACTTGAAATAGTATTTTCCGCACAGGTCGGTGTGCTTATGGAAAATGACCTGATCCATATTGAATTTGTAAAGGTCTGTATCAAGAAGTGATACAACGATAGGCTCAAGTTTCATACAAACACCCTTTCCTATATTATATCTATCTGGCAGCTTCTCATCGTTTCAAGAGCAGCCTCGTGCTTTTCAGCTGTCACACCTGCACAGTACTTGCTGTTGACAGAGATCTGCGCTTCGGGGAAATTAGCCTTCAGCAGCAAAGCATTGGAAACAACGCAAATATCGGTGCAAAGACCTATAAGCTCTATCGAAAGTTCCTCATCTTCTGACGTGTTTCTTATCTGTTCAGGCAATTCAACTGAGCCAAACGTGTTCTTTTCGATAGCTGTAAAACTCTTATCTTTAAGAGCATTTTCTATTTCCTTGTTCAGCTCCCAGCCCTTTGTTCCTTTTATGCAGTGTTCAACAGGAAGTTTCTTTCCTTCTGATGTTTCAAGATAATCCTTATAGTGAGTATCAAAGGTCACAAATATCTCCCCTTCAAACTCTTTAATTCTTTCAGCCGCAGCTGGAACTATGCTGACGGCCTGCTCAGAACCAAGTGCGCCGTCAACAAAATCATTCTGCATATCTACTACAACGAGGGCCTTTTTCATATCAATTCACTCCTTTTCATTTAATAAACCCGTTAGCAACGAGTATTTCTTTTAATTCATCAGGGATCTCAGTTTCAGGCTGATCGTTAATATTTTTTCCGAACGTGCTGAGTTTATCTCCGATATGCTCAAAATCATTCAGCACAGAACGTATCTTGTTATCACAGAATAATGCGCTGCTCTGATCTCCCGATTCAAAAAGCATCTGTTCGGCTATCAGCAGCATTCTGATATAATCCATATATTCCTCGCCGATAAGCGGCGCATTTTCAATAGCCTTATCCTTATATTCTATCATTTTGTTCAGATTGCCTTTTGAAAAGGCATAGCTTGCTTTTGCGGAATAAGCAACGGTGACATATTTGTTCTGAGCTATGATCTCGTCAGCCTTTTTATCCATTTTCTCAGCATCTTCTTCATCTGTCAGCATACTGATATTGACATCAGTATCCCACGGATAAAGCATATGTGAAAATGAATCCAGCTTGAATCTGGCTGCTGCAAGTGCTGTACCCATATAAAGCGAAATACAACCGATAACAGCAAAGCCTGCCTTATACATAGTCTGCGATCTGACAACAGTTTTCTTGCCGACCTCCACATCAAGCAGCAGGATATAGATCATAAACACGCTTACAAACTGAAGATCCATATCAAAGCAGCAATGTGCCGTCATAAAGATAAGAAGCAGTCTTTTTCTGAGCGAAGCACCCCTTTTCACAAAAGACTTAACGGCAGCCCAGATAAGCAGCACAACAGGTATCCAGCCAATATCAAGTGCAAGCTGCAAAATGTCATTATGCACATATCTTACCGAGTAAAGCCCCGTCTGGAAACTCTGCTGCAAGTAATAGAAACCGAGATAACCTGTACCGAAAGGATTTCTCAGCACAACTGACAGCGCATCAGAGTAATAAAGCAGTCTGCCCTGAAAGGTGCTTCTTTTGAATGAAATAGAAAGGAATCTTCCTATACTGTCAAGATTTTCCGTAGCGATAGTATACACAGCAGCTATCAGGATCGCAGCACCGGTAACAGCGAGCAGCGTAAGCTTTATCTTTTTGCTGCCCGATGTAAATATCAGCACAATTACCGCAATTATCATAAGAACAAAGACTGCACGGCTTCCCGAAAGAACGATACCCGCAATTAATATCGGAAAGCATACATAATCAAACTTATCAAGCTTTTTCTTTGTAGCTGTTACGATAAGGCAGACAAGCAGCACAAGCGCAAAAGTGTTTGGATACTGCATAAATCCAGCCATTCTTCCGACAGGTGCAAAAATATAGTTTTTCGGGGAAAACAGCATTACGATCCCCGAAACGACAGTCATTATCACTCCCGCTATCGGCAGCGCTTCAAGGTATTTATCCGCAGACTCTTTCTGCTGCATGACTACAACCATGAACAAAGGAAGCGGGAGAAACTTTAAAAATCCCAGGAAAGCCATTCCCGCATCGACAGCCCACAGGATACTTACCAGATAAAACAAAGGAATGATCATAACCGCAAAAGCAGGCATCCCATGAACGAACACAAGCTTTTTGTTTTTCCGCATAAGTATAAAAATATAAATGCACAGCACGATACTTGCCGCACAGGAAAGATATTCATTGAACAAGCCGACCGATAAGACCGAAGCAATGAGCAGCCAGCCTGTAACAGTCACCCTTGTAAAAATAAAAGACCTGATCTTTTCCATAATCGACCGGAATTCCTTTACAATTATTATCACAAATAATTATACATTAATTCATGATTTGTGTCAATACGAAATGATGCAGCGGTTTCATACCCTACCCTGCCGTTTGCTCGGAAAAATAATGCAAAGATAAGTTCCGTAATTGAGCGCCGATATGCTTTTCACACACCTGTCATACAGCTATCACGTTATGTGATTATTATTGTTAAAACAAACAAAAGCAGCCGTGCTGCGGCTTTTGTTTTGTTTAATAGTAATCTTGACGAAACAAGACAAATATGGTAAACTGAATATGCTGTTTATCAGCATATAACGTATAAATTTTGATTTTATGGGGGTAAAAATTATGAAAAAACTTATTGCATTATTGCTCGCAGTATCAATTACATGTGCCGTTGCAACAGGCTGCTCGGAAGACAGCTCTGAAACAGGTGCAAAGACAACTTCAAGCTCTTCTTCGAGCCTCAGCGATTCAAGCAGTGAGCAGGACCCGCTGGATCCTTCTTCAAGCACTGCCGAAGATTCAAAGGAGGAAGAAGAAACTACCACGACCACAACAACTTCTGCAACTGAGCAGGAAACGACTACAACAAAAGAGAGCGCTTCATCTGAAAAGGAAACCACCACTACAAAGCAGGGCGGCGGATCGACCATAAAATTTGAGGACACCTATACTTACAAGTTCCAGCAGCAGGCTTCAAGTTCAGCACTTGCTATGGATCTGAGCATGAAATATGCCGGTATAGATATGCCTATCGAATTCAAAAAGAACGGTAACGACTTCTATTTCAAGATGTCTGTTTCACAGGGACAGGTATCCGTAGTTCAGGAATATTACTACATCAACGGCACAACTTATTCACTCAACGCAAAAAATAAGACATATACAGAGACAAAAGGCACTGCTGCAAATGTCGGATCAGTGACAAATCTTGTTCCGCAGGGATCTTTTGATGTTGTTAGTTCCAAAGAAGAAAACGGATTGATCGCTGAAACAGTCAAGATCAAGCAGACCTCAGCAGCAGGTAAAGTAAGTACTGCCGAAGCTACTTATTACTATGACAAGGCAAGCGGCGAACCAAAGAAGATGGATGTTACAACTTCCGGTATCAAGACAACAGTAACTGTTACTAAATTCGAGGTCGGCGCTCAGACAATAAAGCTTCCCGATCTGACAGGCTGGACAAAATCAGGAAGCGCTACAAAAACAACAGTATAATTGAGGTGTGATCTTTGAAAAAAATTAGGCTCTTATGTCTTACAGCTGCGATCGTGTTATCATTCAGTTCCTTTGCCGGCTGTGCAGACAGTTCATCAAGCAAAACAGACAGTTCATCATCGCAAAGCAGCAGCAGTTCAAAACAGGAGACAAGTTCTTCTGCTTCTGACAGCTCGGAAGCTAAAAAGCCCAATGCGATAGGATATGACGAAAAAACCAGCAAAAGGCTTTACGATAATCTGAAGGAAAAATTCACTTCCAGCGGTTATCATGCGGCATTGAAATCGTCTGTAAGCAGCAACTCTGAGATATTTCTGAACGTAAAAGGAGAAAAAGTATCAAGCACAAATAAGAATCAGAGTTCCAACAAAACAATGATTTTTACCGGCGGCGATACTGCTAAAGTCTATAATCATATCTCTAAAACCTATTCCGAAGAAAAAGTCAGTGACTCAAAAAAATTCGTTCAGCAGAACGATCTGATTTTTGGTCTTGCAGGAGATTTTATCAAAGCAGTTGTAGACGAACAGAACGATATTATCATCGAGTATTACAAGATCAGATCCGATGCAGCAGGCGCAGAGGGAACAATCAGCTTCTTCTTCAAAGGAGAAAACGGAAACTTTGCTCAGATAATGATCGAGTATAACAATCAGGATTACCCGATATTGTTCGGTATCTCAGAATTTAAACAATGTGATGATAAAGAGTTTGAATTGAAAGAAAACTATAAGAACTACAAAAAAGAATGATCTTCAAGGCTTCGTTTGATACGAAGCCTTTTTTGTACTTGAAAAACAGCGCAGAATATGTTAGAATAATATCCGAAAAGAATCTTCGGAGGTAAAAATATGGAACTTGATGATCTGAGAGCAAAAATCAATGAAACAGATGAAAAGATCGCAGAGCTGTTTATCGAAAGAATGAAGCTTTGCCTTGATGTTTCAAGATATAAAATAAATAATACTATGCCTGTTTTTCAGGCGGACCGTGAAAAATATATACTGGATAAAATGTCTGAAAAGTTCCCCAAGGAGCTTAAAAGCTCTTCACAGGTTCTTTATCAGACGATCATGGATATATCAAAATGCAGACAGTATCAGGAGTTTTTTGCCGACAAGAATACGATCGAAAACTTCCCTCTTGATATGAGCAAGCCCTGTACGGTAGCTGTTCCTGGAACGAAAGGCTCATTTTCTCATTTTGCGAGCATGAAGTTCTTCAAAGAAGGTAAGATAACCTTTTTTGACCGCTTTGAACAGATCTTCGATGCAGTAGAAAAAAAGGAAGTAGACTTTGGCGTACTGCCTATCGCTAACTCAACGGCAGGCTCTGTAACTGCAACATATGAACTTCTCAAAAAGCATGATCTGAAGATATGCGCATCTACAAAGCTGAAGATCTCGCATTGTATCGCTGCAAAAAAAGGCATCGGCATCAAAGATATTGAGATTGTATATTCTCACGAGCAGGCACTAATGCAGTGTTCTGATTTTCTCAGCAGCAATAAACTCAAAGCGCACAGCTACACAAATACTGCTCTTGCTGCCGAATTTGCCGCAGGCAGTGACAGAAAGATTGCTGCTATCTGCTCGGAGGAATGTGCGGTTCTGAACGGTCTTGAGATACTTGAAAAGGATATTGCCAATGCAGCCGCAAACTTTACAAGATTTATCGTGATCTCTAAAAATACGCTCTGCTCGGATAAGGCAAATATTATTTCCGTTTCGCTCTCTCTGCCGCACGAAAGATCGGCACTTTACAGGCTGCTGACAAAATTCTCTGTCGCAGGACTTAATCTTACGATGATAGAATCAAGACCGATCGCAAATACCGACTTTGATGCGGTATTCTATCTCGATTTTGAAGGCAGTATACGTGATCCGCAGGTAGCAATGCTTATAAACGAACTGGAACAGGATCTTTCATATTTCAAATTCTTAGGCAACTATGAGGAGATAACAGGAGGTGCACAGTAATGAGGATAGGACATGGTTATGATGTTCACAGACTTGTTGACGGAAGAAAACTGATACTTGGCGGAGTGCAGATATACCATACAAAAGGGCTGCTCGGTCACTCCGATGCAGACGTTCTGACCCATGCGATAATGGATTCCCTGCTCGGCTCTCTTGCTCTGGGCGATATTGGTCAGCTATTCCCCGATTCAGATCCACGCTATAAAGATGCAAACAGCATCGAACTTTTAAGGCAGGTCGCAAGGATAATAGACCAAAAGGGATTCCGCATCGTCAACATCGACGCAACGATATGTGCGCAGAAGCCAAAACTCGCAGGCAGTATAAAGCATATGCGCTTTAATATCGCAAGAGCCTGCGGTATTGATATGTCTCAGGTGTCTGTCAAGGCAACAACAGAAGAAGGTCTTGGTTTCACAGGGAACCTGGAAGGTATCTCCGCAACGGCTGTAAGCCTTGTAACTGAAAGAAATGTCGGTTTCTTCGGTGCTTTTACGGGTAATTTGCCATTTTTGCGATAAATCAAACAGCAAAACGCACAATAAATCGCACTAAAAAATGAACAAAATGAACAAACTGATAAAATTTGAATGTGGACTTGACAGGTCATCAAAAATGTGGTATACTTTAGCACATAAAAGCTTAAAAGGATAAAAGCTTTAAAGCATTACAGTAAGGAAAGGAATTACTAAGATGATCATTATTTTCAATTCACATGCAACCAAGGACAACGTTCAGGAGCTTATTGCCGATATTCACGCAAAAGGTCTGAAAACAAATCTCAGCGAAGGCGACAACACCACTATCGTAGGTGTTATCGGTGATACCACAAAGCTTGACATCGACAACCTCAAAAGTGCTGACTACATCGCTGATGTAAAGCGTGTTTCCGAGCCGTACAAGAAAGCAAACCGCAAGATGCACCCTGAAAACTCCTATATCAAAGTAACTGATAAAGTTACGATCGGTGAAGGGATCTTCAACGTCATCGCAGGACCTTGCTCTGTTGAGACCGAAGAGCAGATAATCGAAGTTGCTCAGGACGTCAAAAAAAGTGGTGCTACTCTGCTCAGAGGCGGCGCATTCAAGCCGAGAACTTCACCTTATTCATTCCAGGGACTCGCAGGCGAAGGTCTGAAGCTGCTGCTTGAAGCAAAGAAAGCAACAGGACTGCCTATCGTTACCGAGATAATGAACCTTGTTCACCTTGATATGTTCAATGATGTTGACGTTATCCAGGTCGGCGCAAGAAATATGCAGAACTTTGACCTGCTCAAAGAGCTTGGAAAGTGCAATAAGCCGATCCTGCTCAAAAGAGGTCTTGCAAATACCATCGAAGAATGGCTCATGAGTGCAGAATATATTATGGCAGGCGGAAACGAGAATATAATTCTATGCGAAAGAGGCATAAGGACATTTGAAACGGCTACAAGAAACACCCTTGATATTGCTGCTGTACCGATGCTCAAGCATAAAACTCACCTTCCTGTTATAATCGACCCGAGCCATGCGACGGGCATATCCTGGATGGTGCCTCAGCTGGCTAAAACAGCTGTTGCAGCCGGAGCAGACGGTATAATGGTAGAGGTCCACAACGATCCTCCGAAGGCTTGGTGTGACGGTGCGCAGTCACTCAATCCAAAGCAGTTTGATGACCTGATGACTGATCTCAAACGCAGAGTTGAGTTTGAAGGAAAGAAGTTTTACATCTGATGAATGCGAAAGCCCACTTAAAAGTTTTTAGGTGGGCTTGTTTTATGTGACCTGAAAGGTATTATTTCCGTCTGTGTAGGTAAGGAAGCGAGGTGACAGGTATGGACGACGAAAAAATTATAGAACTGTTTTGGATACGAAGTGAACAGGCGATAAAAGAAACAAAGGAAAGCTACGGCGGATACTGCACAAAGATATGCTCAAATATCCTGCCAAACAGGCAGGACGCAGAAGAATGTGTCAATGATGCTTATATGAAGCTGTGGGAAACTATCCCGCCGCAAAGACCAATGTCTCTGAAAGCATACCTGTCAAAGGTCATCAGAAATCTTGCACTGGACAGATATGAGAAAAATCACGCAAAAAAGCGTGGCAGCGGTAAAACTGCCGTTGTATTTGAGGAGATCGAGGAATTTTTGCCTGCAAGCGGAGACGATATTACCGACTCGCTTGCGCTGCGTGAAGCTATCGAGCGATTCCTCGGCAGCCTTGACAAAGAAGAAAGAGTTATCTTTGTACAGCGTTACTGGTATTTCTGTCAGGTCAAGGATATAGCAAAAATGCACGGACTTGGATTGAGCAGCGTTAAAATGACGCTGAAAAGGACCAGAGACAAACTGCGTGAACACCTTCAGAAGGAGGGGATCGGCATATGAAAAAAGGGATAAACGGAGCAAAAGCTATTTCAGATATTGATGAAAAGTACATTATCGAAGCTTTGCCGCAAGACAAAATAAGTGTCAGGGTATTTCCGTGGAAATATATCGCCTTAGCTTCATGCCTTGTCCTCGTAATATGTATCGGAACAGCTGCTGTCCTTTTTAAAAGCGGTCTTTTCGGAAGCGAAAGCACAGCAAGTTCAGCGACTGATACGAGCAGCACTGCTGATCCTCAGTGGGAGAAAAAGATAGTAACACACGACAGCAGTTCTCATACGGATATTGCAAAGGAAAAGACATGGGAAGAAAAAAGCTTACCTGAAAGATTCAGCACAATAGAAAAGAATTTCACATATACAGGCGGTATAGTTCCAAAGGACAAGGTAAATCTTTCGCATGAAGACGGAATAATCAGTCCTTTTGGCGAGGAATTTACGATAGATCCTCTGACAGGCATAAAGTACCGTGAAAGCATGACTGTTTATGCAATAAAAGATATAAATAAAGACTATGCCCGTGCAGTCAGGTTCAAAAGCGAGAAAGACGAGATTTATTACGCTTACGTCAATACCGATAACAAGCCCGAAACGCTCAAAGCATTTGCTGAGGCGCTTTCACTTGAAGACAATATCTCCTTCGGCTCTGCATACTATGAGCAAAGCGATGGAAAAACAATAGAATTTGAAGGACTTGATAAAAAGAAGGTACTGGATATTCTTTTCTCGGACAGCGAAAAAGCACAAGCAGTGAGTGAACCGGATGAGATGCTTTCAAAAAACAGCTTCAAGGAGTGCATAAGCATAAGCACGAGCGTCGAAATACTCGGATACAAGAATATAACGATATCTCTGAGCGATGACGGATACCTGTTCACAAATATCCTCAGCACAGCAAAGATATTCAATATCGGAAAGGATAAAGTGCTGAGTCTTAAAAACTATCTGAGATCGAGCTGCAAAGGGTATGAACTTGTGTACGATAATGAAACTGATAGCGACAGCGAACAGGATAACGGCGGATCTGGTTTCGGCAGCGACAGCAGCAAAGCCGTTTAAGCACTCTGATTTAAACCGACCAACTAAAAAAAGACCTCCCGTTTTATGACAGGAGGTCTTGCTTTTATATTTATCACTCTACCCTTTCAACTTTAAGCAGATTGGTCGTTCCGCTTATACCCAGAGGCACGCCTGCCGTAATAACGACAAGGTCGCCCTTTTTAAGATAACCCTTGTTGAGAGATACCTGCAAAGCATGCTCGATGAGTTCATCAGTGTTATCCTTTTCGTCCATAAGTCCCGATTCGATCCCCCAGCTCAGATTAAGCTGATGGCAGGTCGTCTCGTCGGTTGTAAGAGCGATTATCGGGCAATTAGGTCTGAACTTCGAGAGCGTTCTTGCCGTTTCTCCGCTTTTGGTGACGGTAAGGATAGCTGCTGCTTTGAGATCATGCGCCGTTGTAACGCTTGCATGAGCGATAGCATCGGTGATAGTTGGATCAAGGTCATCTGCGTGCTTCTTGAATCTGCCGACATAGTCTATCGCACCTTCGGTAGTCTCTGCGATACGGCTCATGGTCTTTACAGCTTCAACAGGGTACTTTCCTGCTGCCGTTTCACCCGAAAGCATTATCGCCGAGCTTCCGTCATAGATAGCATTTGCAACGTCTGTGATCTCAGCTCTGGTAGGTCTTGCATTTGAGATCATCGATTCAAGCATCTGAGTTGCTGTAATAACATTTTTACCTGCATTATAGGCTTTTTTGATAAGTTCCTTCTGTATAGCAGGTATCTTCTCAAACGGTATCTCAACGCCCATATCGCCTCTTGCGACCATTATTCCGTCGGCAGCTTCGAGTATCTCGTCTATGTTTTCAACGCCCTGAGCGTTTTCTATCTTTGCGATTATTCTCGGATTGAACCAACCGAGAGACTGTGTAAACTTACGCAGATAGATAACATCAGCACCCGTTCTTACAAATGATGCCGCAATATAGTCAAATCCCATTTTTGCGCCGAATTCAAGGTCGTTCATATCCGCATCGGAAATATACGGCATTGAAAGGTTCACATCAGGAACATTTATACCCTTATGGTCGGACAGTTTGCCTCCTCTGACTACCTTACAGGTAATATCTGTGCTGTTGACGCTCTGAGCGCAAAGCTCTATTGCGCCGTCATCAATAAGTATCGCAGTTCCGACTGAAATATCCTTTGGCAGATTTGCAAAGGTTATCGAGCAAATACTTGCATCTCCCTGAACATCACGTGTCGTGAGAGTAAACGTGTTTCCGTCGTTTATTACCACGCTTCCCTGCTCAAATGTTTTCAGACGGACTTCAGGTCCTTTGGTATCAAGAAGTGTAGCGATATTCAGACCCAGTTCATCACGCAAACGACAGACCTGTTCAAAACGTTTCTTATGTACCTCATGCTCGGAATGAGAAAAATTGAACCTTGCAACGTCCATTCCGTTCTTCATCATTTCTCTTAGCACATTATCGTCGTCGGTAGACGGTCCTATCGTGCATACTATCTTCGTTTTTTTCATTCTAAATTCCCCCAATCACTTTTATATTATACCGCTAACAGCTCTCAAAGTCAATGATCGTATAACAATTAATATGAAAAAAGCGCCGTAATGTACAAACATCACAGCGCCTAATATTACTTATTGCCGAACAGTTTTTCAAGTCTTGCAAGGCTTGAAGCCGACTGATGTGAAAGCTCAACGGTATGGAAGCTGAAATCGAGCTGTTTCTTTTCTCCGTCCTGCTGATCCTCCTCGCTTGTTGTGATATTCTCAACGTTATCCTTAAAGCGTGAAAAATCTACCTTGAACTCATCTGCGATTGATTTGGTCTCAACAAGCTCATCAGGAAGTTCTCTTTCCTGTTCAGTTTCCAGCCTGATCTCATCGGTCTGCTGCTCCTGATCCTCTTCCGAAGCTGTAAGCTCAGCAGCTTTTGTTTCCTCCTGCTCAACTGTTTCTTCAGCTATCTGCTCCTGTTCAGCCAGCTCCTGCTGTTCAAGCTCTTCCTGCTGCTCGATCTCTCTTATAGTCTGCGCAGTCGTTTCTGCGCTCATTTCAACTGCCATAACTGCCTCCTGTGTTATCGCTTCTATATCTAATGGCTCAGCCTGTATCTCATTTATTTGTTCATCGGCTGTTTCCATCTCTGTTTCTTCTTTTATCGGTGTATCAGCCTGCATATTCTCCTGTTTTGGTTTAGAGAGTATCTCATTGATGTCAAAGGTCAGAATATCGCCAAGCTCGTCCGTTTCGGCAATAAGCTTCTGGATATTTACTGTCTTGCCCTTTTCCTCAGTAGTCAGTGCATCAAGCTCCTGCTTAGTGATATACGGCTTGATACCGATTATCGAGATATTATCCACACCGCCGTTATCAACTGCAAGCTGAGCGATAGCTTCAAGCTTCTGCCCTATCGGCAGGTCAAGACCCATACCTATCTCAAGCTGCTGCTCACTGACAAAGTCCGAAATTCCGTCCGAAACGATAATTATCATATCATCAGGTTCTTTTCCGAGCCTTGTGACCAGAGGGATTATCTCTATCTCAGGATCGTTTGTAAGGCTGCCTATCGAAGACACGATAGCATTCTGAAGCTTGGGATCTATCCTTGATACCTCTCCGTCGCTGCCGTGTTCGTAAATATATTGTCTGTACGACTGATCGGTAGAGATCTGCCTGATAGCAGCATTGACATACCTGTACATTCTGCTGTCGCCGACATTTATGCACATTCCATCTCCCTTTTCGTCAACAGCAAGGGCGCACAGAGTTGTCTGCATATTCAGCGTTCCCTGTCCGATAACGCCGCTTTTTTTCACCTTTTTATGTATATCATAAACTTCGCTTTTAATATCGACATCACTGCGGTACTGAACCTTTGCAAGCTCTTCAAGGCAGGTCTGAGCAGCAAGCTCACCTGCTTTTTCTCCGCCTACGCCGTCACAAACTGCGGTTATGAACGGAGCAGAAACGATAGAATAACGGCTTCCCTCATTTCTGATCTTACCGTCAATAAGGATCCTGTCCTCATTTTCGCTGCGGACATCACCCTTTGATGTATACCCATAGATATAATAATTCACCGTTCACACCCCCATTCAGACATTAATATGATAACACATTTTATCAACCTTGTCAATTTAATCGCTTGCATTCCTATGCAGAAAAATGTATAATATTTTTGGGCAGATTTCACACAAAGGAGGCTACAATCTATGGCAAATCGTTTTTCAGGCGTTATTTTTGATATGGACGGGCTGATGCTGGACACAGAGAAGCTTCTTACTCGCTTCTGGTGCGAAGCAGCTGCATTTTACGGATTTTATATGACAAAGCAGCACGTTCTTGGGATTCGTTCTCTTGCGGCAAAATATGCTGAGCCGCATCTAAAAGGCATTTTCGGAGAGAGCTTTGACTACAGGGCGGTAAGAGCAAAGCGAATAGAGCTTATGAATGCATATATTGAAAATAACGGCATAGAAAAGAAACAGGGACTTGACGAACTGCTTGAAAGCCTTTCAGAGCGTGGCATAAAGCTTGCTGTGGCAACTGCAACAGACAGATCGAGGACGCAGATGTATCTTGAAAAAGCAGGTGTCATCGGATATTTTGATAAACTCATCACAGGCGACATGATACAAAACGGCAAACCCGATCCGGATATATACATCACTGCCGCAAAACAGCTTGGACTTGCCTGCGGTGAGTGTATCGCTCTGGAAGATTCGCCCAACGGCATACGGTCTGCTTACGATGCAGGCTGCAAGCCGATAATGATACCTGATCTTTCCCAGCCTGATGAAAACACAAAAGCTTTGCTCTACGGCTGCTTCAGCTCTCTTTCAGAGCTTTGCAGGCAGCTCGATGTTTTGCTGTGAAAAACACCTGCACTCTTATCAAGCACACAATGTTTGTCTGCTGTGAACAAGCGTGTTTCACAAACGAACAGATAAAAGTTCATATATATTTGTCAAAATGCACATTGACGTAAAAAGCAAATTTATGTATACTATTTATTGTACTGTTTTTGGTAAGAATTCAATGGGAAAATGAGGTTTTCGTATGACAAAAGTTGTAAAATTCGGTGGAAGCTCGCTTGCAAGTGCAAAGCAGTTTGAAAAAGTAAAATCTATCATCACAGCAGAAAGCTCAAGAAGATACGTTATTCCGAGCGCTCCTGGCAAAAGAAGCTCTTCTGATACTAAAGTAACGGATATGCTTTACGGCTGCTATGACCTTGCAGCAAAGGGAAAGGATTTCAAAGAAGCTTTTGATAAGATAAAGGACAGATACAATGAAATAATCAAGGAACTTGGTATAGAGCTTTCGCTTGATAAGGAATTTGAGGTGATCAATGCTTGCTTTATCGGTAAAGCAGGACGTGACTACGCTGCTTCAAGAGGAGAATACCTCAACGGCATCGTGCTTGCAAATTATCTCGGCTACAACTTCATAGATGCTGCCGATGTTATTTTCTTTGACGATCAGGGACACTTTGACCCGAAAAAGACAAACAAGGCTCTCAAAGCTAAGCTCGAAGGACTTGACAATGCTGTTATACCCGGCTTTTACGGCTCAATGCCAAACGACACTATCAAGACATTTTCAAGAGGCGGTTCAGACATCACAGGATCTATCGTAGCTGCTGCTGTCGGTGCAGACCTTTATGAAAACTGGACAGACGTTTCGGGATTTTTGTTTGCAGATCCGCATGTTATCAAAGACCCGCAGACAATAAAGATAATCACATACAAGGAGCTTCGTGAGCTTTCATATATGGGCGCTACCGTGCTTCATGAGGACGCTATCTTCCCTGTAAGGAAGGCTGGTATCCCGATCAATATCAAGAATACCAACGCTCCCGAAGACAGCGGAACATTCATCGTTGAATCAACATCGCAGAAGCCTGAGTTCACTATTACAGGTATCGCTGGAAAGAAAGGCTTTACTGCGATCAATATCGAAAAGGATATGATGAACGGCGAGATAGGCTTCGGCAGAAAGGTACTTGAAGTATTTGAAAAGAACGGCATCTGCTTTGAACATATGCCTTCGGGTATCGACACAATGTCCATCGTTGTTCACCAGGAAGAATTTGCACCAAAGGAGCAGGAGATTCTCGCAGGTATCCACCGCAACTGCCACCCTGATGTTATCGACATCGAGACAGACCTCGCCCTTATCGCAGTCGTTGGACGTGCGATGAAGTCAAACAGAGGAACAGCAGGCAGAGTGTTCTCCGCACTTGCACACGCAAGAGTAAACGTAAAGATGATAGACCAGGGCTCCAGCGAGCTTAACATCATCATCGGCGTCAGCGAAAACGACTTTGACAGAGCCGTTCAGGCAATTTACAGCATCTTTGTTGATACACAGCTGGATAAATAAGATATGAAAAACAAAACTCCGCAGGGCATCAAACTCTGCGGAGTATTTTTATGCAAAAAAATGAAGCCCTCCACCAAGCAGAGCGGAGAGCCTCACCTTTTTTCACGAGGAGCCCCAACAGCCATAGTAGCCGTAGTTGCTCCCCGTTCAGATGAGAGCCACCCCCGCCACATAGCGAAGGTCACTCTCATCTTTGAAAGCATTACTGCTTTCAATACTATTATATCAACCCATTTTTGATTTGTCAATCAAAAAAGCTCCCACAAAGTGAGAGCTGAGAGCTGATAACCGGATTTGAACCGGTGACCTCATCCTTACCAAGGATGTGCTCTACCAACTGAGCTATATCAGCACATTGCACTATCTGCAACAGTTATATATTATACACTACTTTTGCTCAGATGTCAAGCTTTTATCGAAATATTTTTCATCTCAGCATAAAAAAGCGCTGCAAAAAAACGCAGCGCTTCTTTGTTGGTTCAGCATTGGTCATTTGTATCATTATCCGAGTCTTCTGTTTCAAGACCTTTGGGAAAGAACTCATCGGTCGGGAAGCTTATCTTTTCAAATACCTCGCAAGGCGAATCGGTATTGCTTGAACATTCTTTGAGAGGGATACTGTAATCATATACGGGCATAAGCACTGGGACAGGTCTTTCAAGCTTTATCATTGAAAAAAGACCGAGTGTGACTTTGACCTGACGGTTCGTAGGGTCAAATACAGGTTCGTCCTGGCATCCCTGACCGTCGTTGCAGTCATAGCCACAGGTCTGTATCGGCTGACACGGATTGCAGATGAATTTCGTTCCCAGAACTATTGGATCAACTACGCTGACAGAAGCTATCGGAACTGTTGAGCAGCAGCTGCAGCCGTTTATGACAGCTTCGTTGTTCTCGTCAGACCTGAACGACTTTGTATTGCCCTCGCTGCCGTAGAGAATGACCTTCTTATTGAATCTTGCCGAGCCTTCCGCCTGCTCTGCTGCACCCTCATCACATGGCGTTATCTCCATATCGAGTCTGAATGTATAGGTTATGTCCACCGAGTAAAAGCCCTTGTTGAACGGCACAGGATCAACTGTAAACGCAGCGTCTATTACCTCTGCACAAGGTATCTTTACATGACTTGAACGGTTGAGCAGTGTCTGCGTATCAGCGTCGACATTTACAAGCAGATCCTCCAGACAATCCTGAGACGAACAGGAATCAAATACACGCATAGCCTCAATGCAGACCGCATCGCTGAACGTGTTGTTTTTTACAGAATCACTCATAGTAAATCCTCCTGACTTAAATAAATAGAAGCAGTTTTTTACTTCCCTACATCTTATTCAGGGCAGACTATCTGTGTGCATAAATACTGCAAAAAAATAAGAGCGGAGTCTTTTTCCACTCTTTTGTGCGATTTAAGTGTTTTTGTCGGTGGTATGGAACTGTTTGAGATTTCCTATCTTTTCGTTTCTTTCTTCAAGTACCTTTTCGATCTCGCTCCAGTCAAGTCCCTGATTAGCACACAGTACCATTATATGATACAAAAGATCGTTGATCTCGTTTTTAAGCTCCTCATTGTCACCGTTCTTGGCTGCAATGATAGTCTCGGCAGCTTCCTCTCCTACCTTCTTGCAGATCTTATCAACGCCCTGCTGATACAGATAGCAGGTATATGACTTCTCCGGAGCGTTGCCGTTATCGTTGTCAATCTTCCTTTGCTTTAATACCTCAAATATCTCCTGATAAACTGTCATCTTTACTTTTCCTCCTCATTAAACATCTCATTGAAAAAACAGCTGTACGCACCTGTATGGCAGGCTGCACCCGTCTGCTTGACATTTACAAGCAGCGTATCATCATCGCAGTCAGAGTAAATGCTCACGACCTTCTGAAGATGACCGCTTGTCGCACCCTTATTCCAAAGTTCCTGCCTTGAACGGCTCCAGAACCATGTATAGCCTGTTTCAAGAGTTTTTTTCAGGCTTTCCCTGTTCATATATGCAAGCATAAGAACTGTTTTTGTATTGACCTCATAGCATATTGCAGGGATAAGCTCTCCCTTAACAAAGAACTTGTCAAGGTCATTGATGTCGATTTTAATTTTGCTCATATATACTCCTTTATGTCCAAAGACTTGTTATGCACATCGGCAGTGACTTGTCCTCTATCTTAAAGCCACACTGCTCATAGAAATGCGTTTCGTTCTTATAAGCCACAAGCAACACACGCAGATAGTCCTTATACTTTTGCTTGGTCATATCGACAAGCGTTCTGCCTATCGTCTGTCCGTGATAGTCAGGGTCAACAAGCAGATAATGCACATATGCGGTCATTACCCCGTCGTCCATTGAGCAGATCATACCGACAAGCTTATCACCGTCCCATGCTGAATAAACTGTCTCATAGTTTTTCATAGCCGCAGCAAGCTTATCCGGGAAATGCCCCGACGACCAATCGACAGAAAGGAAAAGTCTTTCAAGCTGCTGAGGAGTAAAATCATGTATATCCTTATACTCTATCATGTTTTACCCCTTTACTATTTTCTCAGGGTCGTCAACTTTTTTAACGGCAAAGTATTTCAGAAACTCTGCCGTCCACTTATCCATTTCTTCGCCGATAGTGTCCTCGTTCACCTGTGTCATAATGAACCACACCGTCTTGCAGCCCGTT